>DATLEB010000009.1:0-10831 GCA_035525615.1 Kofleriaceae bacterium
TCGACGCGCTCGCGTCGGCCGGCATCGACATCGACATCGACATCGACACCGAAACCGACACCGAAACCGAAACCGAAACCGAAACCGAAACCGAAACCGAAACCGAAACCGAAACCGGATCCAGGCCGGAGCCCGGTGGCCCTCAGGCCGCCTTGCGGATGATGCCGAAGAGCACCCCGCCGAGCCGGTTGGCGATGGCCGCCGGCTCCGCGGTCAGCGCGTCGCCGACCCAGCCCCACGCGACCGCGACGCCGAGGCAGCGGCGCGCCTCGCGGCACTCGCCGAGCGCGATGCCGAGCACGCGCCGGCTATCGCGACCGGCGCGGCCGTGAGCCTCCGCGATGTTCAGCGCGGTGCCGCTGCCGGCGCGCTCCAGCTCGTCAGCGAGCGCGGCATGCCGCCCGCTGCGCAACGCGGCGACGACGGGCCGCAGCGCGTGGATGAGGTCGATCGAGAGCTTCTCCGAAAGAGTCATGTGGTTCTCCGTTGCTGGGGGTTCGTCCCGTAGCGGCCCGGCGCGCACGTGCCGTGACGAGCTATTCCGCGAACCCGGCCACCCGAGCTCGGCAACGGAGAACCAGCGACTCGCACGGAGGAGCCTCGACGACCTCATCCGCTGCGCGAGCGGCCCGTCGTCGCACTGCGCGACTTCGCGGCGCGCCACGCTGGCGATGTGCGCGGCGCGCAGCCGCGGCTCGCACGGTCGCGCAATCGCGGCGGCTCGCCTCGCGCGCGCGCGGATGCGGAGTGCGAATGGTAGGGCGACTCGCCGCGTGCGAATGCCGCGTCTCCTGGTCGGTCGGTCGGGCTCGCCTTCGCGCGGCCAAGCGCGCACGAGCCGCGCCGAGCTCGGATGGCCGAGGTCGCGGAGTGCGCTCGTCACGGCCTCGTGCGCGCCGGCCGCGCTTCGGACGAGACCCCGACCAACCAACCAGGAGACACGCGTCATGTTCATCGCTACCGAGCTCGCCCTGAAATTCGTCGCCGCTATCCGCCCCATCGTCGAGGCCACCATGCCGCGCGACAAGGACCTCGCCGTGCAGATGCGCAAGGCGAGCAACAGCGCCGCGCTCAACACCGCCGAGGGTGGCCGCCGTCGCGGCGGCGATCGCAATCACTCGTTCACGGTCGCTTCGGCCGAGGCCGACGAGGCGCTCGTCGCGGCGCGGCTCGCCGTCGCCGCTGGGTACGTGCCCGAGCGGCTCCTGGAGCCGGTGCTCAGCTCCGAGGACGAGCTCCAGGCGGTGCTGTGGCGGCTGCGGCACCCGCGGCGGTAGCCGCCGGAGCGCGGCGAGGGCCGCCCACGTGGGCGGCTCAGGTTCAGAGCCAGAACCAGAACCAGAACCAGAGCCAGAGCCAGAACCAGAGCCAGAACCAGAACCAGAGCCAGAACCAGAGCCAGAACCAGAACCAGAACCAGAGCCAGAGCCAGAGCCAGAGCCAGAACCAGAGCCAGAAGGTCCGGACCGAAACCGAAACCGAAACCGAAATCAGACTCGCGGCCACGCGCAATCAGCGCGCGCCGCAATCCACAAGCTCAGCGCCGCCAGCGCCCACGCAGCCATCAGATCCACGAAGTAGTGCTGGCGCAGGTACACCGTCGCGACCTGCAGCAACACCACCACCGGCAGGTACACGCGAAACATCGCTCGCGGATGCCGCGGCACCAGCACCACTCCCAACCGCCGCGCGTGCACGAGCGCGATCGTCGAGATCGCGGTGTGCATCGACGGGAACGCGTCGAACGTGATCTGCTGCAACCTCTGCCACGCGCCCATCGAGGCCTCGTAGAAGCCATACCCGCGCAACTCCGTCTCGAACTCACCCGCATAGACGATGTCCGGCGACTTCGCCGGAACCAGCAGGAACACCACGAAGCCGAGATAGAACGCGACGAGCAACCCGAGCGCGGCGCGCCGAAGCTCGCGCTCGTGGCCGCGCACCGACAGCGTCACCAGCACGACCAGCGGCAAGATGAACATGGTCGCGTACGCGTACGCCAGGAGCTCCGTGAGCCACGGCGTCGCCAGCGACTCCATCGCCCACGCCGGCGAGACGCCGAGCAGCGCTTCATCCACCGCGCGCAGCTGCGCGTGCCGCCCCGCCGCATCTGGAATCA
Organism: Kofleriaceae bacterium; assembly: GCA_035525615.1. GTDB lineage: Bacteria > Myxococcota_A > Polyangia > Haliangiales > Haliangiaceae > UBA2376. The sequence continues at coordinate 2,120 of DATLEB010000009.1, forward strand.
GCAGCAGGACGCCGCGCAGCGCGCGGTAACAGAGGTACAGGAACACGAACGGGATCCACACGCGCACCACGCGCCGCGAGCGCTGGACGAACGCGCTCACCGCCACCAGCGCCACACCGACCACGGCGTACGGCAAGACCGTCGCCATCGGCACGACGAGGCCGTCGACGCGCGCGATCACCGTCGCCACGACGACGAGCGCCACCGCGCTCAGCACCCCGTCGGGGCCGAGCGCGGCGAGCACCGCGGCGGCGCGATTACGCGGCGACCGGGTGAGCTGCGTGGAGCTGATCGCCATCGCGATGGTACGAGAGCGTGACCTTGGCCGACGACACGCCGCGCGAGCCCGGGCGCCACCCCAGCGTGCGCGCGACCGTGCCGACCGCGTCGACGAGCGAGATGCCGGCGATCGCGCCGACCACGCCGAGCCACCGCGCGCCGTGCGCCGGCGGCATGTCCTGCTTGTTGATCGACGCCACGCTGAAGCCGAAGCGTGCCGCCAGCACCGCGAGCGGCACCACCGGCCCGAGCTTGTTCAGCGGCGCCGCGAACGGCGCGTACGTCCGCACCAGGTGCGGCGCCAGCGAGATGACGTCCTCGCCGCGCAAGAGGCGCAGCTTCACCAGCTCGGCGATGCTGTCGGGAAAGCGGTGGATGGTGCGCGCCGCCGGCACGAAAATCACCTTCACGCCCTCGGCGTGCAGCCGCGCGCCCAGCACCTGGCAGTGGCCGCGGTACATGTCGTGCGTGGCGTAGCGGCGCGCGCCGAACGCGGCCCGCCGGAACGCGACGTTGTTCGCGTAGAAGTTTCGCGTGCACCCCGAACCCAGCGGGCTGTCGAAGTACATGAAGTCGATCGTCGACGCCGCGGTGCCGAGGATGTCGGTGCGGTACGTAGTGCGCCCGGCGGTCACCGCGACGGCAGCCTCGTCGAACGGCGCGAACAGCTCCTCGAGCCATTTCGGTTCGGGCCAGCAGTCGGCGTCGGCGAACGCGACCACGTCGGTCGTCGTCGCGTCGAAGCCCCGGTTCTTGGCCTCGTAGTAGTCGATGTCGCCGTCGAGCTCGACCCAGCGGATCGGCTTGCCGGCGACCGCGTCGAGCCGCGCCCGCGCGCCCGACGGCAGACCGTCGTGCGTGATGACGAATTCGTCGAGCACCGCGAGCGGTCGCGTCTGCTCGCGCAGGCGCGCCAGCAGGCGCTCGAGGCTCTGCGCCGTGCGCGCGGCATCGGCACCGCCGCCGGTGAGGTTGTTGGTCTCGAGGACCAGCGCGAAGGTGGTCATGACAGGTTCTCCGTTGTCTCTTGGGGTTGGCGCAGCAGGCCCGTGACCGCCTCGACCCAGCGGGCCTGGAGCCGCAACACGGCATGACGCGGATCGGGTCGCGATCCGTCGAGCTCCATCGCGCCCAGCGCGACCGCCAGGCGACGTTCCAGATCGGCGCCGACATCGACGACGCGGCAACGCGGGCCGGCCGCCGCACGCAGCGGCGCCAGGTTCGCGCGCTGTTCCGGCTGCGCCGTCGCGATCGCCAGGAACGGCACGCCGAACGTGCGCGCCTGCCCGAGCGAGGCCATGCCGGCCGCCGATACGAACACGTCCGCCGCCGCCACCGCCTCGACGAGCGCGGGATCGCGCGCGACCCAGCCCGGCCGCGACGCGAAGCCCTCACACACCGCGTGCATCGTGAAGCCGGCCGCACCGAGCGTCCGCTCGAGCGCGCTGGCCAGCCCCGCGTCGTGAAAGTACGGGTTCAGGTACACCGTCGCGAGCCGGCCGCCCGCCGGCACACCGAGCGACGCGCGCACCTGGGCGCGGTCGCGCCGCGGCAGCGCGAACAGCGGCGGCAAGCGGATGACGCCCGGCTCGTCGCTCGGCCCGTCGGTGAACGAGTGCTCGATGCACGCGCGCGACCGGCCCAGCGCGCGCGCGACCGCGTCGGCGTACGGACCGCGCGGTCCCCAGAAGCTCTGTACCGCGCGCCGCAGGGTCTCGCCGTACACGTGCACCAGCCGCCCGCGCAGCGGCCCGTTGCCGAGGCTCGCCACGAGCAGCGCCGGATGAAAGGAGTCGTTCACGACCAGCGCGGCGCCGCGCGCCCGTCGCTCGAGCCACTTCACGTCCGCCCGGCAGCGCCCGGGCGCGAGCACGTACGCGAACATGCCCGCCGCCGTGCGCACCTTGCGCAGGTTCTGCTGCCCGTCGAAGTGGATGCCGAACTCGCGCGACATCACCGCGCACGGCGCGCCGAACGACGCCACGAACGCGGCGCCGTCGTCGGACGTCGTCACGATGTCGACGTCGACGCCGACCCTGTCGAGTAACCCGCGCATCAGCTGCGCGCGCATGAGGTGCCCGCGCCCGTCGGACACCGCGAGCCAGACCACGCGCGGTCGGACCGGTTCGGATCGTCGAGGTACCGCCGGTTCGAGTCGCCGCTGCGCGAAGAGCACAGCCGCCACGCTAAGTCCCCCGATCGCGCGCGCTCGCGCCTTCACGCGAAGCTCACGTCGGCTCGCCGCGGGCGTTAGCATCCTGACGCGACCGCGGTCACGCTTGTGGGTCGCGTCTCGTTGCCTCTCCAATCGCCATGATCGACTCGCACTGCCACCTCGACGACGCCGTCTTCGACGACGACCGCGGTGAAATGCTCGTGCGGGCCTTCGCCGCCGGCGTCAGCGGGATGCTGATCCCCGCCATCCGCCCGCGCACGTGGCCCGCCCTCGCCGCGCTCCCCGCGAGGTACCCGAAAGCACCGCTCGCGATCGCGCTCGGCGTCCATCCACAGGTCGTCCCCGAGCTCGACGCCGCCGAACGCGCCCTCGCCACGGACGCCACGGCGCTCGCCGCCGCCCTCGCCGCCGCCCGCACACCGGAGACGCTCGCCGTCGGCGAGTGCGGCCTCGACGGCGGCACCGCCGATCGCGCCGCGCAGGAGGACATCTTCCGCGCGCACGTCCGCGCCGCGCGCGAGCTCGGCCTGCCGCTCGTCGTTCACGTCCTCCGCGCGCACGACGCCGTCCCGCGCATCCTCCGCGAGGAGCGCGCCCGCGACGTCGGCGGCGTCCTGCACAGCTACTCGGGTCCACCCGAGATGGTGCCGGTCTATCGCGATCTCGGCTTCGCCTTCTCGTTCGCCGGCGCGGTCACGCGCGCCAACGCGCGCCGCCCGCTGCTCTCCGCGCAGGCCGTCCCCGACGAGCTGCTCCTCACCGAGACCGACGCACCCGACCAGACGCCCGGCGCCGCCGGCGCGCACGGCCGCAGCGAGCCCGCGATGGTGGTCGAGATCGTCGCCGCGCTCGCCCGCATCCGCGGCCAGGCCGCCGCCGACGTCGTCGCGTCGACGGCCGCCAATGCCCGACGCCTCTTCAAGGCCGACACGCTCTGGCGTGCTACTCCTCTGTCGCGCTCGCCGCCCGGACTTCCGCGACTTTCGTGACGCTCGTGACCACCTTCACCGTGCACCGCCGCTTCGACCGCGCCGCCCGCCTCCTCGGCGAGCCCGGCATCGCGCGCCTCGCGTCGTCGACGGTCACCGTGTTCGGCGTCGGCGGCGTCGGCTCGTTCGCCGCCGAGGGCCTGGTGCGCTCCGGCGTCGGCCGCGTGATCCTCGTCGACTACGACCGGATCTGCGTGACCAACGTGAACCGCCAGATCCACGCCATGAAGGGCACGCTCGGCAAGCCCAAGGTCGAGGTCATGGCCGAGCGCCTGCGCACCATCAACCCCGACGCCGTCATCGAAGCCCGCGCCGAGTTCTACAACGCGGAGACGTCGGCGCGCCTCCTCGTCCCCGAGCCCGACGTCATCGTCGACGCCATCGACAACGTCACGGCCAAGATGCACCTCATCGCGACCTGCGTGCGCGAACGCCTGCGCCTGGTCTCGACCATGGGCGCCGCCGCGCGCCTCGATCCGACGCAGGTTCGCACCGCCGACCTCTCGGCGACGAAGATCTGCCCGTTCGCGCGCGACCTCCGCAAGTCGCTGCGCAAGAAGCACGGCCTCGACTGCACGCAGCGCACCGGCGTGGTCGCCGTGTACTCCGAGGAGCCGCCGATCGCGCCTCATGCGCTCGCGTACGACGACGGCGGGTTCCAGTGTGTGTGTCCAGGTGGCACCAACGGCCTCAACGACTGTGACCAGAAGAACAGGATCGAAGGCTCGGTGGCGTTCGTCCCGTCGGTGTTCGGTATGACCGCTGCCGCGGCCGCGGTCCGCCTGCTCCTCTCTTGAGCCGGCGCGGCGCCTCGGTGACAATCGGGGATATGCGCACGCTTGTCCTGGGGGCTGCGGCCCTGTCCGTCTGTCTTCCACTTGGTCTGGCGCTCGGCGCCTGCGGCGAGGTCATCCCGATCGCGCCCGACGCCCCCACCGACGCGCAGGAGATCGACGCCGTCGAGGACATCTGCACCAAGAGCTCGCTCACCGTCGACGAGTTCTTCACGTGCGTCGGGCGCGGCGTGTGCGAGGTCTACGCCGACTGCATCGGCAGCGACACCTCGTTTCTCAACTGCGACGACATCCCCATCAACGTCTTCGGCGGCCTCAACCCCACCGCTGCGAAGGTGGTGATCGCCGCCGCGGTCGCCGGCGGCCGTACGACGTGGAACCCGACCGCCGCCGCCGCGTGCGCCGCTGCGCTGACGGGCTCCGGCTGCGCGCTGTTCAAGAACGACTCCGATCCCTTCGTGGCGTGCGGCGCGCTCACCGGCGCGGTCAACAACGGCCAGCTCTGCCAGAACGACATCGAATGCGCGACCACGGGTGCGCAGTGCGAGATCAACCCGAGCGTGCCGTTCCCCGGCAACCAGTGCACCGACTACACGTGTCGCGCGCCGGTGCCCGCCGGCATGATGTGCACCAACGGCGCGATCTGCCGCACCGAGGATCACTGCGTCTCGCAGGTCCAGGGCGCCGACATCTCGAGCTGCCGCAGCGGCGAGGCCGGTCAGCCCTGCGACAATGATCGCGACTGCGACGCCGGCAACTTCTGCAACGGCGGCACCAACAACAGCATGGCGCTGGGCATCTGCACCACGTCGAAGGCCGCGGGCGCCACCTGCAAGACCGACGAGGAGTGCATGGGTGCGCTGGCGTGCGTCGGAAACTTCGGCGCCGTGAACGGCGTCTGCCGCGACGTTCGCCCGGCCGGCGCGATGTGCGACACCAACAGCTTCTTCTACTCGTGTCACGGCCACCAGGTGTGCGAGACCGCCGCGGCCAGCACCGTCGGAACCTGCCGTCCCGCACCGGGCCTGGGCCAGCAGTGCGTGAACGTGAACGGCGCCGGTTACTGCGGCTTCTTCCTGGCGTGCGAGAACGGGCTGTGTCGGGAGCCGGGCGCCATCGGCGAGCCGTGCTCGCGGTCGAACATCTTCGGCGGCGGTTTCGGCGATCCGAACGGCTGCAACCTCGGCCTCTTCTGCAACATCCCCACGGGGCAGACCATGGGCACGTGCGCTGCCCCGCTGGCCAACGGCATGGCGTGCATGCGCGAGGAGTGGTGCGACAGCGACTCGTGCATGGGCGCGATGCCGGGCGCCAATCCGCCCGTGGCGGGCACGTGCAACACGTATCCGACCTGCAGCTTCTAGTGCGGGCAAATCCGGGGTAGAACCCGGCCATGCCGAACGCTGGAGACAAGGTCCCTTCCGTCACGATCAAGCAGGCCACCGCCGAGGGCCCGAAGGACGTCGACCCCGCCGCGCTGTTCGCCGGCAAGAAGGTCGTCATGTTCTCGCTCCCCGGCGCGTTCACGCCGACCTGCTCGGCGCAGCACCTGCCCGGGTTCGTCGCCAAGCTCGACGAGATCAAGGGCCGCGGCGTGGACATCGTCGCGTGCCTCGCCGTCAACGACGCGTGGGTCATGAAGGCGTGGGCCGAGCAGCATGGCGCGCTCGGCAAGATCGTCATGCTCGCCGACGGCAACGCGGCGTTCTCGAAGGCGCTGGGCATCGAGGTCGACCTGAGCGGTCCGGTCATGGGTCAGCGCTGCCGCCGCGGCCTCATCACGATCGAGGACGGCGAGATCAAGACCGTCGCGATGGAGGCCCCGGGCAAGTTCGAGGTCTCGGGCGCCGAAGCGTGCATGGTCTCGCTCGGCTGATCGCGCTCGCGGCGCTCGCCGCCGCGTGCGGTGATCGCACCGATTCGCCGCGTGCCACCGACGGGCCCGATGGGCTCCTGCGCGTGCTCGCCGGACGCCGCCACACGGCGGTGGTTCCGGCGTGTGTGCCATCGGCGGCCGAGCACGATCGCATCGTGACGCCGCCGTATCGCGGCGCCGGCGCGGGCGATCCTGCTCGACTCCGCGAGGCGGTCGTGCGCGAAGGCGCCGTCACCGTGAAGATCCTCTACGCCGACGACGCGACGGTGCCGGCGAGCCTGCGCCGCGCGCGGCCCGCGGTGCCGGTGGGCCGGCCGCCGCTCGTCGGGTTCATCGGCGGCGCGGCGCTGCCGGCGCTGTGGGTGTTCCATGGCGGGCGGTGGCGGTGCCTGGTCGATCTCGACGGCGTGGTGACCGCGCGCCTCCCGGACGCGGCGTGCCGTACGGCGTACGAGCGCAGCGAGCACGGGCGATGCCTCGACTTCACGGGCGCGCTCGCCGCGGCGGCCTTGACCGCTGACACGGCCGCACGCGACCGGCTCTGTACGCTGATGGTCGAGCACGGCTGTGGTAGCGTGCCCGCCGACGACGTGCCCGTGCCGAAGCAATGAGCCCGCCGACGTTCCATCGCATCCTCATCGCCAACCGCGGCGAGGTCGCGGTGCGGGTCGCCCGCACGTGTGACCTCCTCGGCATCACGCCGGTGTTCGCGGTCTCCGAGGCCGATCGTGCGGCGCCATACACGCGCGGGCGCGAGGTGGTCGTGCTCGGACCGGCGCGCAGCGCGCAGAGCTACCTCGATCCGGTGCGCGTGGTGCAGGCCGCGGTGCAGACGCGATGCACGGCGCTCCATCCCGGCTGGGGCTTCCTGTCGGAGAACTCGCTGCTCGCGTCCTTGTGCGCGCAGCACGGCGTCACGTTCATCGGACCGCCGCCGCACGTGATGGCGCTCATGGGCACGAAGTCACCGGCCAAGCGCGCGATGCGCGAGGCCGGGCTCGACGTCATCCCCGGCAGCGACGGGCCGGTGCCCACGGCCGCCGAGGCGCGGCGCGTGGCCGATGCGGTCGGTTATCCGGTGCTGCTCAAGGCCGAGAGCGGCGGCGGCGGGCGCGGCATGCGCATCGCGCGCGCCGCCGGCGAGGTCGAGAACGCGTTCGGCGAGGCGCAGGCCGAGGCGCGCGCCGCGTTCGGCGACGAGCGCGTCTATCTCGAGAAGCTGATCGAGGGCGGGCGCCACGTCGAGATCCAGATCTTCTGCGACAAGCACGGCAACGGCATCCACGTCGGCGAGCGCGACTGCACGGTGCAGCGCAACCACCAGAAGCTGATCGAGGAGAGCCCGTCGCCGGTGCTCGATCCCGCGCTGCGCGCCCGCACGCTCGAGCGCGCGGTGGCCGCGGCGGTCGCGATCGGCTACGTCGGCGCCGGCACGATGGAGCTCTTGCTCGACCCGAGCAGTGACCCAGCCGTCTTGCGCTTCATGGAGATGAACACGCGGCTACAGGTCGAGCACACCGTGAGCGAGCAGCGCTCCGGGCTCGACCTCGTGAAGCTCCAGATCGAGGCGGCGGCCGGACATCGGTTGAAGATCGCCCAGGGCGACGTGACGCTCGAGGGCCACGCCATCGAGTGCCGCATCAACGCCGAGGATCCGCGCGCCGGGTTCAAGCCGTCGCCGGGCACGATCACGACGTGGCGCTTGCCCGACACGCGAGGCGGCGACGTGCGCGTCGACACGCACGTCGAGGAGGGCTACGTCGTGCCGCCGCACTACGACAGCCTCATCTGCAAGGTCATCGCGCGCGGTCCGACGCGCGACGCCGCGATCGCGACCATGCTGCGCGCCCTCGGCGAGCTCGTGATCGAGGGCGTGGCCACCACGGTGCCGCTGCACCAGCAGGTGCTGGCGTCGGAGGCGTTCCGCCAGAACCGCTACGACACGCGCACCTTGCCGGGGTGGCCGTAAGTCATGTCCCTCGTCCCACTCGTACCCATCGGAGACACGCTCGCGCACATCGCCGACGAGCGCACGGCCGCCGAGCACCGCGAGGCGCTCGCCGTCCTCGAGGATCGCCTGCGCGCCGCCCGCGCCGAGGTCGAGGCCGGCTGGGGCCCCGCGTACGTCGACCGCGTCCACAAGAAGGGCAAGCTGACCGCGCGCGAGCGGCTCGCGATGCTGATCGATCCCGGGACCACGCCGCGCGAGGTCGGGACGTTCGTGAACCACGGCGACGTCTTCCCCGGCGATCAGAAGTCGCCGGGCGCCGGCGTGGTGACCGCCTTCGCGCGCGTCGAGGGTCGCTGGTGCATGGTCATCGCCAACGACAACACCGTCGCGTCGGGCGCGTGGTGGCCGCGCACGCCGGAGAAGATCCAGCGCGCGCAGGAGATGGCCCTGCGGCTCCGCCTGCCGACGATCTATCTCGTCGACTGCTCGGGCCTCTTCCTCCCCGAGCAGAGCAAGAGCTTCCCGGGCGCGCGCGGCGCCGGCCACATCTTCAAGATGAACAGCCTGCTGTCGGCGCACGGCGTGCCGCAGCTGGCCGGCGTGTTCGGCGACTGCATCGCGGGCGGCGGCTACATGCCGATCATCAG
>DATLEB010000019.1:0-48222 GCA_035525615.1 Kofleriaceae bacterium
CGCTGGAGCGGGTGCGGCTCCTCGAGCGTGGCGAGCTCGCTGCGCTGCGCGAGGAGCTTGGCGTTGGGCAAGAACGCGCGCGTCGGTTGCGACTGGCCCGGCTCGGGGACGATCGTGCCGAGGAGCCCGCGCAGATCCTGCACGTGCAGGTGATCGAACGTGACGTAGTGGATGTCGGCCGGGTCGACGCCCCACGCCGCGAGCGCCTCGGCGGCGGTGCCGTGCTGCGTCGACATCACGCGACGCGACACGAAGCTGCCGTAGCGATCGATCTGCTGGCTGAAGAACGGTGCGGCCAGCGAGCGCTCGGGATCGCTGGGGTTGACGAGCACGTTCACGAGCTCACCGCCGACGCGCACCTGCACCAGCTGCACGCGGTTGCGCATCATCACGAACGGCGCCAGCGTACGCGCCGCGCCGTCGAGGCCGAACTTCGTCGGATACGGGAACGTCGCAACATCTGCCGTGCGCACCGACACGGCGGGGCCGCCCGCGGTCAGTCGGTCGTGGAGCCGCCGCGCCGCCGCCCGCACCGCGCCCAGCCGCGCACCCGATCCGGCCGTGGCCCAGGCCGCATCGAGCTCGGTCAGACGGGTCAGGTGGCCAGGGATCGCTGCGTATGCCATCGGCCGGACCGTACCATCGCGGCGAGCGGGCCAGATCCCTGATAATGTCCGCGGGCATGCCGGTCGATGACCTGCGCTCAGGTACCTGGGTCACATATATCGGTGGTCGCGCCACCGGGATGCGGCTGCGCCGCTGCCGCGTCGAGATCGTCGCCGGCGCCGACGCCGGGCTGGTGCGCGACATCGAAGCGCCGGTGATCCGCATCGGCGCCCGCCGCGGCAACGACGTCCAGCTCACCGACGCCAAGGTCTCGGGCCTGCACTGCGAGATCCGCCTCGACGATCGCGGCTACCGCCTGCGCGATCTCGACTCGACCAACGGCACGTACGTCTCCGGCCTGCGCATCAACGACGTCTACATCCAGCCCGGCGCGCAGATCGCCGTGGGCGGGACGCGGATGCGCTTCGATCCGCTCGGCGAGTCGGTCGAGCTCGAGCTGTCCGAGCGCGATCGCCTCGGCGGCATGATCGGCCGCTCGGTGAAGATGCGCGAGCTGTTCGCGCGCATCGAGAAGCTCGCCAACTCCGACACCACCGTGCTCGTCACCGGCGAGACCGGCGTGGGCAAGGAGCTGGCCGCCGAGTGCCTGCACGAGCTCTCGCCGCGCATCAACGGGCCGTTCGTCGTGCTCGACTGCGGCTCGATCCCGGCGTCGCTCATCGAGAGCGAGCTGTTCGGCCACGAGCGCGGCGCGTTCACCGGCGCCACCAGCTCGTACGCCGGCGCGTTCGAGCGCGCGAGCGGCGGCACCGTGTTCCTCGACGAGGTCGGCGAGCTGCCCCTGGCGATGCAGCCCAAGCTGCTGCGCGTCCTCGAGCAGAAGGAAGTGCGGCGCGTCGGCGGGACCAAGACGGTGCAGGTCGACATCCGCGTCGTCGCTGCGACCAACCGAGACCTCGGCGTCGAGGTCAACCGCGGCCGCTTCCGTGAGGACCTCTACTACCGCCTCGCCGTCGCGCGCGTGCTCGTACCACCGCTGCGCGATCGCAAGGAAGACATCCCGCTCCTCATCGAGAACATCCTGGCGGCGACGCCCGGCGGCGAAGGCGCGTACATCGCGCCCGAGACCATCGACCTGATGATGAAGCACGACTGGCCCGGCAACGTGCGCGAGCTGCGCAACGTGATCGAGCGCGCCGTGCTGCTGGCCGAGACGCCCGAGAACGAGGCCGCGCTGCGCCGTGCCCCGCCGCCGGTGCCGGCCAAGACCGACATGACACCGTCGACGACCGCGTCGTCGCCCGACGCGAGCATGACGGTGCCGGTCGACATCGCGACGCCGTTCAAGGTCGCCAAGCAGAACGTGGTGAGCGAGTTCGAGCGCCGCTACATCAGCAAGCTGCTCGCGCACCACGACGGCAACATCTCGGCCGCCGCGCGCGCCGCGGGCATCGACCGCATGTCGATCCACAAGATGCTGCACCGCCTCGGCCTGGCCAACCCGGGTCGCGACGACATGCCGCCGGGCGGCTTCCCGCCTAGCCCGGACGACGACGACTAGATCGAGTGACGAGCGAGATGGCGAGGCCGACGAGCACGACGCCGATGCCGGCGTAGGTGCGCGCGGCGAGCGTGAGCTGGTGCTCCCAGAGCCCGTCGACGATCAGCGCCACGACGGGGAGCACGAACACCAGCGTGCTGGTCGCCATGAGCGGCAGCTTCTGGAGCAGCCACAGCCACGACCAGAACGCGAGGATCGAGCCTAGGATGGCGAGGTAGAGGACGGCGATGGTCGCGTCGCGGGGCGGCGGCCACGGGATGGCCTCCGGGCCACGCACGAGCACCGCGAGATCGAGGACGGCGGCGGTGACGGCGAGGAAGATGAGCGTGGTGGCGAGCGGGTGCAGCCCGTCGCCGCTGCGCTTGAGCACGAACGAATACGAGGCCGAGCAGGCGACCGCGCCGAGCATCATGAGGATCCCGAGGGCCTGCGAGGTCGAGACGTCCCAGCGCTCGGCGCCGATGAGGACCACCCCGGCGAGCGCGACCAGCGCGCCCGCGATGTCCGTCTTCCGGACAGTCTCCATGCCGCTGGCGGTGAGCAGGACGGCCATGATCAGCGGCTGCGTCGAGAACAGCACCGCCGCAAGCCCGCCCGGGATGCGCTGCTCGCCGTAGTAGACCAGCGCGTAGCTGCCGGCGTCGAGCACGCCGGCCACGACCATCCACATCCACGTGCGGCGGCCGCGCGGCCACGGGCCGACGCGCGCCAGCCACACGATGGGCGCCAGCACCACCGATGCGATCGTGAAGCGCAGCGCCACCGACTCGAGCGTCGGGAAGCCGGCGTCCCCCGTCGACGCGCGCACCGCGTACCACGTCGTGCCCCAGACCAGCGCGCAGGTCAGGTAGGCCAGGATGATGCGCGGCACGGCTCGCTCTTGTAGCAGGTCCCGGTCGGGTAACCTCATGGCGTGCGTGCGTGGCGCGCGGTGCTTCTGTGGATCTCGGCGCTCTCGGCCGGGTCGGGGTGCAACCTCGTCTTTGGCCTCGACGCGCCCGCGCGCGACGACGGCGGGCCCGTCGACGCGATGGAGCTCGACGCGCCGCTCGGCCGCTTCGACGACCCGCGCCCGGTCACCGCCACGCCCGACGTCATCGAGAACGACGCCATCCTCACCGCCGACGAGACCGAGGTCATCTACGCGCTCGGCACGACGACGGTGCCGTACGACATCGTGCGCGCGAGCGTGACCGGCGGCGAGTGGGGACCGCCCGAGACCATCAGGACGCTGTCGACGTCGGTGATCGAGGGTTTCGTTCGCTTCGGCCGCGGCGACACCACGCTCTACTTCGCGTCGGATCGCCCGGGCGGCCCCGGGTTCCTCGACATCTATCGATCGACGCGCAACGACCGCGCGTCGGCGTGGACCACACCCGAGGTCCTCGACAAGCTGTCGAGCGCCGGGAACGACGGGACCACCGCGCCGTGCGCCGGCGACACGCGCTTCGTGTTCACGTCGGATCGTGACGGCGAGCAGGCGCTCTACGAGTACGACGCGCAGCGCGCGGAGGCGCCCACCATGTTCTCCGTGCCGCTCGAGCAGCCGCGCTCACCGTTTCTCACCGAGGATTGTCTCTCGCTCTACGTGACGGGCGGCGCGCAGGGCGATCTCTACGTGCTGCGTCGTGATGCGATCGAGGCGCCGTGGACGAGCCCCGAGCCGCTCGCCGAGCTCAACACGGCCGACGCGAGCGAGAGCGACGTCTGGCTCTCGCCGTCGGGGCGGCACATCCTCTTCTCGCGCGACGGCGACATCTACGAGGCGTTCCGGTAGCGTCGAGCCATGGCGAACGTCGACCTCGCAGACCGCACCTGCCGTCCCTTGCCCGAAGGCACGCCGGCCCTGAGCGCGGATGACACAGCGCGCTTGCTCGAGGAGCTGGGCAACGGATGGACCGTGCTCGAGCAGCGGTTGCGCAAGGCGTACACGTTCCCGAGCTTCGCGACCGCGCTGGCTTTCGTGAACAAGGTCGGCGCGATCGCCGACGAGCAGGACCATCACCCCGACGTCATGCTGTCGTGGGGTCGCGCGGTCGTCGAGCTCTGGACGCACACCGTCAACGGCCTCTCCGAGAACGACTTCATCTGCGCGGCACGTTTCGATCGCGCCAACGTGTAGGCGCGAATCCCACCCGGCACCCGGGCGAGATCGCCGCGCGTTCTCGGGCGTTGGAGGTCATATGTCCTCCATTCGCGCTCTCCGTGTCGGCGTCGTGCTGTCCGACACGCTCGTCGCCGAGCACGTCGTCCACAGCGGGAGCGCGTTCACGATCGGTCAGTCGATCCGCAACGTCGTGCCGCTGCCCGTGCCCGGGCTGCCGCGTCGCTGGCAGCTGGTCGAGCTCGTCGAGCGCGGCATCCTGTTGCGACTCGCGCCCGGCATGGGCGCGCGCGTCGCCGTCGACGGTCAGGTGCTCGGTCGCGCCGACCTCGATGCGCGCGGCGCGTACACGCGCACGGCGACGCTGGTGACGCTGCCCTCCGGCACGCACGGCAAGATCGATCTCGGCGGCGAGGTGCGCGTGCTGTTCCAGGAGCTGCGCGTGCCCGCACCGGCGCCCGCGCTGAAGCTGCCGCGCGCCGTGAAGGGGACGCTGGCCGAGCGCATCGATCGCCGCATGGCCGTGTTCGCCGCGGCGTCGCTGCTCGTGCACCTCGGCATCATGACCGCGGCACACCTGAACGATCCGCCCGAGGACGAGACCATCGCCGAGCGAGCGCTGGCGCAGTACACGCCGGAGACGATCTCGATCATCGAGGCCGACGATCCCATCCTCGATCTCGACCGCGAGCCGGAGCCCGCCACGACGCCCGACACGCAGGATCCCGCGGTGGCGAGCAAGCCCGAGCCGCAGAAGCCCGAGCCGGCGCGGCCGTCCACGCCGTCCACCCCGTCGCGCCCGCGCCCGGCGCAGCCGGTGCACAGCGATCCCGGCGAGCTCGCCGGCGACGCGACGCGCATGGCCGACCTCCTCTTCGCCAACGAGGGCCGCGGTACCGTCGACGCCGGCGACATGGCGAAGAAGAAGCCGGGCAACGATCTCGAGAAGCAGCTGCAGGAGATGGCGGACAAGAACGCCAAGGCGTCGATCGGCAACGAGCAGGGCGACCGCCTGCGCGATCGTCCGGGCGCGCGTCCCGGCACCTCGCAGGAGCCCGCGCTGCCCGGCGACCCCAGCATCGCCAAGGCCGACGGCGACAAGATCGACCGGTCTCCGCCCACGCGCATCGACGTGAAGCCGCAGCCGCCCAAGAAGCCGGGCGTCGACACCGACGCGATCGTCGCCAAGATCCGCACCACGTACATGGGCGCGATGCAGCGCTGCTACAAGAAGGCGCTCGGCGACGAGCCCTCGCTGAGCGGCAAGGTCTCGCTCGTCTTCTCGCTCTCCGAGCGCGGCGGCGTGAGCGATCCCGACGCGCGCGGCGTGAGCCCCGTGTTCGAGGAGTGCCTCGAGGGCGTGATGCCGCGCTGGTCCTTCACGCCGGTGACCGATCAGGACGGCGACGCCGTCGAGCTCGACATCGGCGTCACGCTCCAGCTGTCGATCTGAGCTTCGGCGCGCGCGCGACCACCGCGAAGACGCGGTGCGGGACCTCGACGGGGTTGGAGAAGCCCATCGCGAGCGCGCGCGCGTGATCCTCGTCGAAGGCGACCTGCGCGGCGGGCGGCATGGTGTGCACCAGCGCGGCGCTGCGCATGCGGCCGCGCCAGGCGTCGTGCGTGTAGCGCTGCGTGATGTCGAAGCCGAGGTGCTCGATGGCGGTGAAGCCGGCGGCGGCGAGATCGTCGGCCCAGTAGGGATAGACGCCGTTGTGGCAGAGCTCGCCGTCGCGGAAGATCGGCGGTGCGCCGGCGCGGTGATGGTCGACGAGTGAGAGCGTGAGCTCGACGACGCTGCCGGGTAGCGACAGCCAGTCGAAGTTGAGGATCGCGATGGTGCCGCCCGGGCGCAGCACGCGGCGCGCCTCGGCGGCGGCGCTCGCTCGATCGAACCAGTGCCACGCCTGGCAGGACGTCATCACGTCGGCGGAGCCGGCGGCGAGGCCGGTCTCCTCGGCGCGCGCGTGTCGCCACGCGACGTCGAGGCCGTCGGCGACGGCGAGGCGCGCGGCCTCGGCGAGCATCGTCGGCGACGGATCGACGCCGACCACGCGCGCACCGCGCGCCGCGAGCTCGCGCGCGACCACGCCGGTGCCGGTGCCGACATCGACGACGTCCTGGCCGCGCGCGCCGATCCCGAACTGCCGCGCCAGCCGATCGAAGAGCTCGGCGGGCGGGCCCTGCCGGTGCGTCACGTAGTCGCCGGCGGCGACGCCGAAGTCGATGCGAGGCAGCGGAACCGACATATGACGTCGATGCCGCGATCCGGGCGTTCGGTGCAGATTGTCGCAGCCTGACGCGCAATCAGGCCTACATCACACGCCACACACGCCGACCGGTCGCATTGCCAGGCGCGTGCGGCTGCCAGCGCGCGATCACGGCGCGACACAACGTTAGCTGCGCCGACCGATGGAACGAACGTTGCTGAGCCGCGCCGAGCATGTCGTACCGATCGCTTGGCTTCGTCCTCCTCTTCGCCGCCTCCGCATGCACGATGGAAGACGCCTCCGCTCCCGATGACCTCGGGCCGGCCGGCGGCAAGGCCGACGACGGCAGCGCGCTCCTCCTGCGCTCGCACGTCGGCGACGCGGTGCTCGCCGCGCTCGACGCCACCGCGCCCGGTGAGCGCGGCCGATCGTGGTCGGTGTCGACGGACAACCGCCTCGACGGCAACTGGCTGGTGCAGAGCCCCCCCGCCGCGCACTGGAACCAGCCGGCGGCGGCGCTCCAGGTGCCGGCGCTGTGCACGAGCGGCGCGACCTGCGATCTCGACTTCGGCGTCCTCACGTGCACCACCGACGCGCAGTGCGGCACACGCGGTCGCTGCGTCGCGCTCGCCGCGACGCGCAAGTCGCCGACGCAGACCGCGCGTCGCGTGTGCGCCGGTCACTCCGACGTCACGCTCCTCGACGAGCTGCACGGCCTCGTCACGTCGGCGCAGACCGCGGTCGACGTCACCAGCCTGCAGCCGCCCGACGGCCGCTTCGAGGCCGCGCTCCGCAACGCCATCACGTACCTCGGCGCGACCAACCGCGCCGTCAACGTGCGCCTCCTCTTCGGCGCGTTCCCGGTGCAGGGCGAGGTCGACGCCAAGGCGGTGCTCACGCGCCTCACCCGCGACCTGCCCGCCGGTGCGCGCGTCACCGTCTCCGTCGGCAACTACCGCTCGAGCAACCTGCCGCCGTCGTGGAACCACTCGAAGATCGTCGCCATCGACGGCGCGACCGCGCTGGTCGGCGGCCACAACCTGTGGACCAAGCACTACCTCGACGGCGAGCCGGTGCACGATCTCTCGGTGAAGGTCGGCGGCTCGATCGCGCGCCACGCGCACAAGTACGCCGACGTGCAGTGGCGCTGGACCTGCGCCAACCGCACGTGGCTCACGCGCCTGACCGGCTCGGTGCACGCGTTCACGTGGAGCCGCGGCTCGACGACGGATCGCTGCCCCGGCGACATCGCGCTGCCGGCGGCGACGAGCGGCGGCGGCAGCATCCCCGTGATCGGCGTCGGCCGCCTCGCGTGGGTCGACAAGGAAGGCGACGCGAACCCGGCTGACCTCGCGCTGGTCGCGATGATGGAGGCCGCGGAGACGTCGATCCGCATCTCGCAGCAGGACATGGGCCCGGTCGAGATCCCGGTGCTCGGCCTTCCGATCAGCGGCTGGGACGAGAACGTGCTCGACGCGCTCGGCGCGGCGATCGTGCGCGGCGTCGACGTGCAGATCGTGGTGTCGAGCCCGGAGGCGTCGGTGGGCGGGCTCGGCCCGTCGCAGGCGCCGTACGCCAACGGCTGGACCCTCGACGAGGTCGCCGACAAGATCAAGGCGCACGTCGCGACGCAGCCGGGCGCGCCGGCCGGCGCCGCGCTCGACGCGATGGTCTGCCAGCGCCTCGCGGTGGCGCCGGTCCGCTTCTCCGCCGACAACACGTGGGTGAGCGGCGGCGCGCCCGGCAACCACGCCAAGCTCGTGCTCGTCGACGACGTCGCGTTCCACGTCGGCTCGCAGAACCTCTACCCGGCCGGCCTCACCGAGTACGGCTTCATCGTCGACGACGCCGCGGCCGCCGCCGCGCTCGACGCGAGCTACTGGCAGCCGCTGTGGGCGAATTCGGGCCGGCTCGCCCGGCCCTGCGCGCGCTAGCGAGCGATCAGCGAGCGATCAGCGCGACTCAGCGTGCGCGGCGGCGCAGGTAGTTCAGCAGGTCGACGCGCGTGACGAGCCCGAGCAGCTCGTCACCGTCGACGACGATCCCGACCATGCCGCGGTCGAACAGCGGCAGGAGCTGGTGCACGCCCGCGGTCGACGGCAGCGTCTCGACCTGGAGCGACATCACCTCGTAGACCGGGCGCTCGAACGACGCCGCGCCGCGGGCCGCATCACCCAGCGCCGCGAGCAAGAGGTCGGACTCGTCGATGATGCCGACCAGCTTCTTGCCGTCGAGCACCGGCAGCTGCGAGACGTCGCTGGCGCGCATGCGCGCGTACGCGACCGTGAGCGTGTCTTCCGGACCGACGTGGATGACGTGACCGTCGCGCGCGCGCCGCGCCACGAGATCGCGCAGGTCGCCGGTGGCCGGCCGCTGGTTCGTCAGCCCGTGCTCGTCCATCCACGTGTCGTTGTATGCCTTCGACAGGTACTTGCCGCCGCTGTCGCAGACCAGCGTCACCACGCGGCGCGGCTCGGTCTGCGCGCGGCACCAGCGCAGCGCCGCCGCGATGAGCACGCCCGACGACGTGCCGGCGAGGATGCCCTCGGCGCGCAGGAGCTCGCGCACCACCCCGAAGGCCTCGTTGTCGGAGATCGAGTACGCCTGCTTCACGCGCGACAGATCGCAGACCGGCGGGATGAAGTCCTCGCCGATGCCCTCGACCAGCCACGACCCGGCCTTGCCGACCTTGCCGGTGCGGACGTAGTCGGCGATCACCGACCCGACCGGATCGGCCAGGATCATCTCGACGCCGGGCGCGACCTTGGCGAAGAAGCGCGAGAGCCCCGTGATGGTGCCGCCCGAGCCGACGCCACACACCACCGCGTCGAGGCGCTGCCCCATCTGCGCCCAGATCTCGGGGCCGGTGGTGTCCTCGTGCGCCTTGGGGTTGGCCGGGTTCTCGCACTGGTTCACGTACCAGGCGCCGGTCTCGCGCGCGATGCGCGGCGCGATCGACTGGTAGTGCTGCGGGTGGCCCTTGCCGACGTCGGAGCGCGTGAGCACGCACTGCGCGCCGAGCGCCTTCAGGTGCAGCACCTTCTCCTGCGACATCGTATCGGGGAGGACGAGCGTGAGCTTGTAGCCGCGCAGCGCGGCGACGAGCGCGAGGCCGATGCCGGTGTTGCCGGCGGTCGCCTCGACGATGTGCCCGCCCGGCTTCAGCTCGCCCGACTTCTCGGCGGCGTCGATCATCGAGCGACCGCAGCGATCCTTGATCGAGCCGCCGGGGTTCGAGCTCTCCAGCTTGAGCCACAGCTCGCACGGCCCGGTGTCGAGGTGCGTGACCTGGACCAGCGGCGTGTCACCGATGAGCGGCAGGACGCCGGCGGATGTGCGGGGCGCGGTCATGGATCTTCGTTTTCCTCTTCCTCGAGCTCGACCAGGAGCGCGGCCGCCGCGAGCGCCGCCGCCGTGCCGCTGTCGCGCCACGTGCGAACCACCTCGAGCATCGCGTCCATCTGGAGACTGCCGTTGCGCACGACGCCGCGCATGCTGGTGATGAAGGCGCTCGTCTCGGTGCCCTGCACGTTGCGACCGAGCAACGCGAGGTCGAACGTGAGCCCGCGCCGCACCGCGTGCTCGCCGATCTCGCACAGCGTGATGGGCAGGACGCGGCCGAGTGCCGACGCGTCGGCGCTGAAGCGGATGGTCGCGCCCTCGCGATCGGGCGCGAGCGCGAGCAGCGTGTCGCCGACGACGAACGTCGCGGGCAGCGCGAGCCCGGCGGCGAGATGATCGTGGAACAAGCCGTACCAGCCCGCCGCGTGGACGTGCTCGAAGGCGAGCTGCGCGTCGAGGAAGCGCGTCAGCTCCTCGGGGCTGCCCGCCGTCAGACGCCCGACGATGATGTCGAAGGTCTCGTCCACCGGGTCGAGCCTACCAACTCGGGGTACGCGGGCGCCAGCGCCAGCGCCGTGCTCAGGAGCGTCGAGAGCTGCTCCCACTCGGTGAGGAACGCGTCGTGGCCGTGGTGCGACGACATCGTGACCGCTCGCGCGGGCAAGCGGCGCGCGACCAGCGCTCGTACGAGATCCTCGGTGTGCGCCGGCAGGTACAGCGCGTCGCTGTCGATGCCGATCGCCAGCGTCGCGGCACGGATGCGATCGAGTCCCCACGACGCCGGCGGCGTGGTCGTGGCGGCGGGCGCCGGACCGCTGGCCGCCGGTACCGGCTCGACCTTGGTCGGCCAGCTCTCGACACCTTCGGGCGGCGCCGGCCGGCGCGAGAGATCGTGATGATCCATCGCGCCGATGAGCGTCAGGTAGCTGCGCGCGTCGAAACGCTGGCGCAGCTTCTGACCCTGGTGCTCGAGGTAGGTCTGCACGCGGTAGCGCGCGCGCGACGACCACTCGCCGGAGTCCTCCGACGCCTGACTCTGGCGACGGCCCTGCGTGCGATCGAGCCCGGGCTCGGCGCGATACGTGATGGTGGCGACCTGCCGCGCCAGCTCGAGGCCGCGGCCGACGTCGTCGGGGAAGCCGGGGTCGGCGAGGATCGCCTGCCGGCCGACGTGGTTCCACGCCAGGATCCAGCTCGACGCCGCGCTACAGGCCGCGATCGGGACCAGCCGCTCGAAGCGCTCGGGATCGAGCGCGGCGAGGGAGAGCGCGACCATGCCGCCGAGCGAGCCGCCGGTGAGCAGCGCGACCCGCGACACGCCGAGCGCGTCGAGCGCGAGCAGGATCGAGCGCGCCTGATCCCACGTCGTGACCGTGGCCGGCAGATCGACCGCGGGGATCGCAAAGCCGCCGCGCGTCGGCGCGAGCTCGGCCGGGAACTGATCATCGGTGAGCCGCGGGAAGCTGCCGTCGGCGGGGCCGCTCGTGCCGTAGCAGCCGCCGAGCAAGTTGAAACAGAGGATGCGGACCTTCGACGGGTCGAACGTGCGCCCCGGTCCGATGAGCGGCTCCCACCATCCACCGGGACCGCCGGCGCGCGCGTTGCCGGTGAGCGCGTGCACGACGACGACGGTGGGAATGTCGGGCGACAGCCGCTCGCTCACGCGCGGCGCCTTGCGCACCATCGCCGCGAGCTCGCCGGCGCTACGCGTGACGAGCTGAGGCGTCTCGTCGCCGAGCGGAATGCCGCGATCGCGCAGGACCGGCTCGTCCTCTTTTGGCCCCCAGTGCCACCCGCGCACGATGTGGTGCGCGATCTGCGCGCCGCCCTCGAGCGTGATGGACGGCAGCACGAGGTCGAACGTCGTGGGCTCGCCGATCAGTCGCAGCACGTTCCGAGCATCGGACATTTCGCGTTGACGGAGCATTATCCGCGATAACAGACAAGTCAACGCTATAGCGGCGTCTCTTTTTCGAGCAATGGCGGTAGGATAGGCCCGATGCGTCGCTTGCTCGCCACGATCGGGGTCGCTGCCGGCCTGTCCGCCGGGGCCGCCGGCTGCCAGTCGTTCATCGGTGTCGAGGACGCGCAGCAGCACCTGCCCCGCCTGAACGGCAACTACGTGGTAGCGATCGCGCGGGAACGGCCGAGCGATCCGACGACGGTCGACATCATTCGCATGCAAGGGACGGCCACGCTCGACGTCGACAATCGCTCGCTGAGCCTGGCGATGAGCATCCTCGGCTTCAACGGCACGAACGTCCTGACGGAGACGTCGCTCGCCGGGATCGACTTCGCCGACGACAGCGACGAGCTCGACTACCTCATCAACATCTCGGTTCCGGCGGGCGCGCTGAACCCGTCGCCGGCGCCCATGCCGGCGGACCTGACCATCAACGTGAACGTCCGGTTCATCGCCGAGGCGGACTACGCGTTCTGCGCCAAGCCCCTGGGCCCCGGGGACATGGTCCCGTCGCTGGGCTCGATCCTCGTCGAGGATTTCAATCCGCTTCCTGCCTCGACCGACGACGACTGCGACGATCCGCTGCGCGATTAGCGCTCGAGCGTGGCGCCGTCGCGGACGAGGAGCGTGAAGTAGCCGTCGAGGGCCCAGCCGTGCGGGACGACGAGGCCGACGGTCTTCAGGGCCGGCGGCATGATGGCGCGCGGAACCATGGCGCCGCCGAGGAGGCCCATGATGAGGAGCGACACGGAGCCGATCGAGCCCATGCGCTTCTCGCTGCCGCCGACGGCCATGACGAGGCCGGGCGAGACGGCGCACAGGACGACGGCGAACGTGAGCACAGAGCGCGCGCCAGCAGGCTGCCGCCCATGCGCATGCCGAACACGAACGCGCCGAGGCTGAACAGGAAGACGAACTGCACGACGCCGACCAGCAGGTACGGCACGAGCTTGGCGTCGCTCCTCGGCGAAGGCGAGCCCGACCGTGAGCGCGAGGAAGAACGCGAACAGGACCGCATTGCCGGGGCACCGCGAGCGTGCGCCGGCGCTCGCCGCTGTCGCCGCCGAAGAACGCGCCGAACACGGCGATGAAGACGACCGGCATCGAGAACAGGCTGATGAGCGCGCCGCGAATGCGCAGCAGCAGCAGCAGCAGATGATCCTGCTTGATGGTGGCGGCCAGCGTGTCGTCATCGCGTTCTCTCGGCTGGCGCTCACGGGCCGGATATGGCGGTAAGGTGCGCGCATGCGGATCGTCCCGGTGCCGTGTCTCTCCGACAACTACGCCTATCTCGTGATCGGTGACGACGGGCGCGCCGCGGTCGTCGACCCCGGCGAGGCCGCGCCCATCGCCGCCGCCGTCGCGCGCGAAGGCGCCACGCTCGCCGCGATCTGGGCGACGCATCACCACCCCGACCACGTGGGCGGCACGAACGCGCTGCTCGCCGAGCATCCGGATCTCGAGGTCGTGGGTCACGTCTACGACCGCGAACACGGGCGCATCGCCGGCCTCACGCGCGCGGTCGGCGACGGCGACACCGTCGAGCTCGGCAAGGTGCGCGCGCGCATCATCCACAACCCGGGGCACACGCTCGGCGCGATCAGCTGGTTCCTCGAGGACGCGGGCGCGGTGTTCACGGGAGACACGCTCTTCGCCGCCGGCTGCGGCCGCGTGTTCGAGGGCGACGCGCCCATGATGTACGAGTCGCTGCAGCGGCTCGCGGCGCTACCGCCCGAGACGCGCGTCTACTTCGGCCACGAGTACACCGCGTCGAACCTCAAGTTCGCCGCGCACGCCGAGCCCGACGTCGCCGCGATCACCGCCGCCGCCGCCGAGGTGGCCGAGCGTCGGGCGCGCGCCGAGTGGACCACGCCGTCCACGATCGCCGCCGAGCGCGCCACCAACCCGTTCGTCCGCGCCGCCGACGCCGCGGAGTTCGCCGCGCGCCGCAAGGCGAAGGACACGTTCAAGTAGCGCGCGCTCCGCGTCATGGCAGGTCGTAGGTGAGCGTCACGTTCTGGCCCTTGCGCTTCACGCCGAGGTCGACGCGGCGCAGGTCGCCGAGACGGTCGTACATCTTCATGAGGACCTGCGGCGAGTCGATGGCCTGGCCGTCGATGGACTCGATGACGTCGCCGCTCGAGAGGCCGAGCACGCTCGCGAGCGAGCCGGTGCGCGCGGTGGCGACGCGCACGCCGGCGAGCTGACCATCCTTGCTCACGGGCGTGAGGCGCACGCCCTTCGCCGCGGGATTGCCGCTCGTGCCCGCCGACACGAGCTCGCGGATGAGCGTGCGATCGACCTCCCAGCGGTTGTCGCCGGTGGCGCGCACGCGGTCGGCCCACGGATCGGGCTTCGCGGTCTCCGCCGGCGCCTTCTCCTTGACCACGTCCTTCGCCGCGACGACCGCGCCGTCCGACGCGAGCGGCACGCGCTCGCTGCCGTCCGCAAACCGGACGACGATCGCGCCGCGCTCGACGCGTTCGATCACGCCGCCGCCGGGCAGCGTCGCGCCCTGCATGAAGCCGCCGGCGAGCCCCGCGACCTCGAGCGTCGCCCAGCCACCGCCGCGATCACCGACGTGCGTCGCGATCACGCGCGGCAACGTGTGCGTCGCGGCACCACCAGTGCCCGGCGGCGGTGCGCCGCCGTCATCCTTCACCACGCACGACGAGCAGAACATGTTGCGCGTCACGAGCGCGGCGCCATCACGCGGCTCCGCCACCGACCGTGACGGTGCCGCCACCGGCGCTGTCGCTGACGCCGGTGACACCGTCGCCGCAACGGGTCCTGGCTGGGCGCCCGCCCCCCACGCATTCACGGCCCGGCTCGCGAACCACGCGCACAGCGCCGCCGCCAGCATCAGGATGGCAGGACTGCTCACCGCCCGCAGGCGTCGCACGCCGATCGTCGACATGGACATTCTCTGATCCACGCCGCGTGCCGTCGGCGCCGCGTGCCTGTGAACGCGCAGTTGCACGCCGCTTGCGACAGATGGAGTCACCGACCCCTACCCGGCCGCGCCACCTTGGCAAACGGGATCGGTATAAGCTCGTTCGACCGATGCGCTCGTTGCCGCAGAGCGTGGGGAAATACCAGGTGCTGGAACGCCTGGCAGTCGGTGGCATGGCCGAGCTCTTCAAGGCCCGGTCGCTCGGCGAGCACGGCTTCGAGAAGCTGGTGGTGATCAAGAAGATCCTGCCCCAGCTCGTCGCCGACCCGTCGTTCATCCAGATGTTCCTCGACGAGGCGCGCCTCACGGCACAGCTCGATCATCCCAACATCGTGCACGTCTTCGAGCTCGGCACCGACGCCGACACGCCGTACATCGCGATGCAGTGGGTCGACGGCATCGACCTGCTCGCGCTCCTGCGCGAGTGTGCGCGCACGCAGATCCGCCTGCCCGCGCACCTGTCCGCGCTCGTCGCGCGCGAAGTCGCCGACGCGCTCGACTACGCGCACCACGCGACCGCCGCGGATGGCCGCCCGCTCGGCCTCGTGCATCGCGACGTGTCACCCGGCAACATCCTCGTCTCGCGCCGCGGCGACGTGAAGCTCACCGATTTCGGCATCGCGCGCGCCGCCGAGCGCCAGCACAAGACCGAGGCCGGCATGCTCAAGGGCAAGTACGGCTACATGTCGCCCGAGCAGGTGTCGGGCGCCGAGCTCGACGGACGCAGCGACGTGTTCTCGCTCGCCGTCGTCCTCGTCGAGATGGTGATGGCGCGCCGCCTCTTCGCCGCGCCCAGCGACCTCGACGTGCTCCTGATGGTGCGCGACGCCAACCTCGAGCGCCTGCACAAGTACTCGACGGAGGTGCCGACCGAGCTGCGCATCATCGCGGAGCGCGCGCTCGAGCGCTCGGCCACCAAGCGCTTCGCGAGCTCCGGCGAGCTCCGCGACGCGCTCACCGGCTGGCTCCATCGCAACGGCCGCCCCGACGCGCGCGACCTCGCCGCGTTCGTCGCCCGCGTGACCGCCGCGCCCAGCGCGCCGACGATCCCGATCACCGCCGACGACGGCACCGTCAACGAGGTCCACGACGAGGTCAACACGCTGTCGGGCCCGATGACGCAGATGGGCAAGGCCGCGGCGCAGCGCGAGCGCGACGTCGCGCGCGCCGAGTTCATCGCCGGCACCGGTGACGGCGGCGACGAGGACTACGTCGTCGAGGACGAGGTCTCGCACGAGGTCGACATCAGCGGCGACACCGGCTCGGCCACCGACAAGAGCCCGCGCCCGCAGCCGGCCGAGAGCGGCGACCTTCGCCAGATCTCGCCCATCCGCCTCCTCTACAAGCTCGCGCGCGAACGCGCCAAGGGCCTGCTCGTGCTCGAAGGCCGCGCCGGCATCCTCAAGGAGGCGTACCTCGACGGCGGCGATCCGCAGTTCGTGTCGTCGAACGTCACGAGCGAGCGGCTCGGCGACTTCCTCGTCGCGCAGGGCGCGGTCACGCCGCAGGCGCTGCAGCGCGCGGTGCAGGTGATGCCGCACTTCGCGGGCAAGCTCGCCGACACGCTGGTCGGGCTCGGGCTGCTCAAGCCGCTCGACGCGTATCGCCTGCTCGCGCGCCAGGTGAGCTCGAAGCTCATCGACGTGTGCACCTGGCCCAAGGGCCGCTACAAGTGGTTCGACGGGCGCGCCAACCCGTTCCAGGTGCGCCCGCTGCACCTCGACGCGCGCCGCATCCTCGGCGCCGGCGCCGCCGCGCTCGACGTCGCGTTCGTCGACGACTGGGCGTCCGGCGTCGCCGACAGGCGCCCGCGCGCGCGCGGCACCGAGGATCTCGCCGACTTCGGCGTGGGAGAGGCGCTCACGCGCGTCCAGGCCATGGCCGACGGCCACACCACGGTCGCCGATCTGCTGGCCCGCGTGCGCTCGCCCGACGCGCGCACCAACTTCCTGCGCCTCCTCTACTTGCTCGCCGAGACCGACCAGCTCGAGCTGGTCTGAGCGCCGATCAACGCTTCGGTACGAAGAGCTTCACCTCGACGCGCCGGTTGCGCAGGCGGCCGCGGTTGGAGTCGTCGTCGGAGACCGGTGACTCGGCGCCCATCGTCTCGACGATGAAACGACCCTTGGGCAGGCCGCCGCGCTTCATGAGCGCGTTGCGCAAGGCCGCCGCGCGCTGGCGGCCGAGCTCGCGTGCG
This sequence comes from Kofleriaceae bacterium, assembly GCA_035525615.1. Taxonomy (GTDB): domain Bacteria; phylum Myxococcota_A; class Polyangia; order Haliangiales; family Haliangiaceae; genus UBA2376. The sequence goes on from DATLEB010000019.1 coordinate 16,898, forward strand.
AGCTCCGCGGGGTCGGGCGGCTCCGCGTCAGGTGCGGGCGGCGGCGCGTCGGGATCCGGCTTCAGCTCGGTCGCCTCCTTCGCGTCGGTGTGGCCGACGAGGAGCATGCGCACCGACGGGTGATCCTTCAGCACCTTGATGATGCGATCGAGGCCGTCGTTCGCGGTGGAGCGTACGGTGATCTCGCCGGGCGCGTAGAGCAGTCCCTCGACGGTGCCGATGATCAGGTCGACGTCGGCGTGCACGGTGTCGGGGCAGCCGTCGTCGTCCTCGAACCCGTTGTAGGTCTCGGACACCGTCGCGCACTTGTCGGCGACGTCGAGTACCTGGTCGCCGTCGTTGTCGATGTCGGGGCAGCCGTCCTTGTCGTCGGTGCCGTCGTGATCTTCGGCACGATCCGGGCACGCGTCCGAGGCGTCGTCGTAGCCGTCGCCGTCCTTGTCGCCGGCGGTCGGCCCGTCATCGTCGCCGATCGGCGCCAGCTTCTCCCGCTCGGGGTCGCGCACGCGCGTCGCGCCCTTCTTGCCGAGCACGAACCACACACCGGCCGTGACCTCGCCCTCGACCGTGACCGGCTTCTCGCCGCCGCGGCCTTGCAACATCGAAACGCGCGCGTCGAGACGCAGCGCGACGCCGCGCCCCGGGTTCCAGCCGATACCGGCGCCGGTGTACGCCTCGCCGGTCACGCCGCTGGGATAGATGCCGCGGCGTGACGACAGCACGACCGGCATGCCGCCGCCCAGCACCGCGAACGGGCGCACGCGCCGATCGGGGCGGATCTGGAAGCGGACGTGTGCGCGCGGCTCGAACCAGAAGATGTCGATGTCGTAGTCGCGGGTCGTCGCCGGCGAGATCCCGAGCTCGACCTCGGGCACGAGCCACGCCGTGATCGGGCGGGCCGCGCGCAACCCGAGCAGCACGCTGTTGCCGAGCGACGTCGGCGCGTTCTCGGCGTCGCCGAGGATGGAGTCGTCGGCGAAGAGTCGAGGCCCCAGCATGCCGCCGATCTCGATGGGCTCGGCGTGAACGCTGGTCGGCGCCGACGCGACGCCGATCACAGCGAGGGCGACGCAGTGGGTGGGGAGAAGAACCCGCCGCATGTGAGCCATGAGTGTGCGCGAGTATACACACGCTGGACAGTGGCCGCGCCCGACGGTAGCTTGGGCGATCGAACCATGAGGGCCACGTGGCTGCACGCGCTTCTGTTCGCATCGGTCGCACCGGCGCTCGCCGTCGGCTGCGGCGGCGGCGACGACGACGAGGCGCTCGTCGACGGTGCGACGCCTCTGGACTCGGGTAGCGACGGCGCGCCCGCCGACTGCCATCCCGAGAGTGACGATAGTCGCAACGGCACCACGTCGGAGCCCACGGGCGCCGTGTTCGCAGGGCAGCGCATCGCGGTGTGCGGCAACGTCGACGTGGATCAGCCGTCGGGCGATGTCGTCGATCGCGATCTCTATCAGGTGACGGTGGCGCCGAACGCGCCCGTGGTCGTGCGCCTGACCGCGCCGCTCGGCGGCGAGGTCGATCGCCTCGATCTGATCGTGCGCGACGCCAGCGGCCCGCGCTCGATCGCGCGTGTGCGCGCCGGCAACGCGGTCACCGCGCTGCTCTTGCAGCAGGGCGAGTACACGCTCGGCGTCGAGGCGCACGACGCGCAGGCCGTGACGTCGTTCCCGTATCGCATCGAGATGTTCGCCGACAACCCCGCGATGCGATGCCCGCCCATGACCGGCGGCACCATCCACGCCGAGACCAACGAGAGCGCGGTCGGCCACCGCGCCAACGACGTGATCGACGTGCGCCAGCAGCCGCCGGTCCTCGTGGCCAGCGCCACGTCCGACACCAGTGACGCTCCCGACGCCACGGGCGTGGCGGTCACGGCCGGCAGTCGCTTCGCGATCACCGGCACGTCGGCCGGCGTCGTGAGCACAGGCGACGAGTATCGAGACCGCGACACGTACGCGCTCTACACCGGCGCGACCACCAACCAGCTCGACATCCGCGTGGTGTGGACCGGCGGCATCGCCGACCTCGACGTGCTCGTCTTCGAGGACGGCAAGCCAACCGATCCCATGGGCACGCCGTCAGCGGCCCTCATCGGCGAGGAGATCGTGGTCACCGCCGTCGCGCCGCAGAGTCAATACTGGCTGTGGGTCGGCGGCTCGAAGCGCTCGACGTCCTTGCCGGTCGACTACACCGTGCACGTGTGCGGCCGCGAGATCGCGGCATCGCCGAACTAGGCCGCATCCGAGGGCGAGAGGTCCAGGTCACGTCGACGGAAGCCGCACGACGAACGTCGCGCCGGGCGACTGGTCCTTCCACGTCAGCTCGCCGCCCATGGCCTGCGCCAGCGACTGCGAGAGCGCGAGGCCCAGGCCGAGGCCGGGCGGACCGTCGTCGCCGATGCCGCGCGCGAACGGCTCGAAGCGGCGGCGGCGCAGCGACGCCGGCAGGCCGGGCCCGCGGTCGGCGACCGTGATCTCCACGGCGCCGTCCACGGCGGCCACGGCGACGGTGATGTGGCGGTCCTCGACGTCGCGCGTGTACTTCTCGGCGTTGTCGAGGAGGTTGCCGAGGATGCGGGCCAGCGCGTCGCGATCGAAGCGCGCCGTCGCACGCTCGGGCGCGTCGAGCTCGACGGCCGCGCCGGCGCGCATGAGGGCGGGCTCGGCGCGCTCGACGGCGGCGCGCACCGCCTCGACGACGTCACCGACGTCGGGGCGCACGGCGAGGCTCTTGCGCTCGAGCTGCGAGAAGCCGAGCACGTTGGCGACCACGCGGCCCAGGCGCGACGCCTCCTCGGCGACGCGGCGCGCGTAGTCGCGGTGCTTGGCGGGATCGCCGAGACCGTCGACCAGCATGTCACCGTAGAGCTGGATGCCGGCGAGCGGCGTGCGCAGCTCGTGCGCGGCGGCGGCGGCGAAGCGCTCGCGCTGGCGCGCCATCTTCTCGGCGCGGAACGTCAGGAGCACGACCAGCATCGCGCACATGAGCGCGAGCAGCGACACCGGGATGAAGCGCCCGAGGAACGAGCTGCGCAGGCCGGCGGCGGCGCGGCGTGCGCCCGCGAGCGCGGCGGTGTCGTCGATGGCGACCCACCAGCCGATGTCGGCGAGCGCGACGCTCGCGGCGGCGGACGGCGGCGAGTCTGCGCCCGTGACGAGCTTCGCCGACGCCTCGGGGGCGCGCTCGGCGAGCCACTCGCTGACGCGGTCGGTGGACACGACGAGGCCCTGCGTGAGCTGGCCGTCGGGCGTGGTCACGCTGCGTACCGCGAGCAGCGCCGGCTTGCCGTCGAGCGTGACGGCGCGCCACGCGAGCGGGTTGATCGTGATCGTGATCGGCAACGGCACCTGCGGTGCCGACGACGATGACCGCGGCCGTGGCGCGCGCGCCTGCGGATTCGCGATCTGTCCTTGCGGCGGGATCGGCTGCATCGCCTGCGCCGGCACCGGACCGTTCCCGTCGGGCACCGGGCCCTGCATCTGGATCGGCTCCTGGTTGCCGGCGCGCGAGCTCACGAAGATCTCGTTCGACTGCATGTTCTGCACGTAGGCGGAGGGATCGATCTGCACCACCTGCTGCGTCGGCTCCGACACCTGCTTCGCGGCGCGCCGCTTCTTCGCCATCGCGACCTTGTCGCTCTCGAACGGCTCGGCGACCGCGTCCTTGGGCGAGCCGACGTCGGCGTTCTTGGACTTGTACTCGCCCTTCGTCGCAGGCTTCACCTGCTGCGTCGCATCGACGTCCTTCTCCTTCGTGCCCTTCACCTCCGGCGGCTCCGGCCGCAGCGACACCGGCTGCGCCATCGCGACCTGCACCGGGTCGGGCGCCGCGACCAGCGCCGTCTTCACCGGCCCGAGCGCCGCCAGCATCGCGAGATCCGTCGCCGCGCGCGGCGCGTTGTTGTCCGGCACCTCGGGATTGAACGTCGGCGACGTCAGCGCGCCGGCCGCGTCGATCTGGAAGTGCGTCGCGACCAGGCGCTCGGTGGGCCCCTCGGCAAGCGGCGACGGGACGACGCTCCACCCGAGGCTCGCGCCGCGCGGATCGTGGAACAGGTTCTGGTAGTGATAGTACGGACGCTGCGACTCGTCGGCGCGCAGGTGCTCGAGCTCGGCGACGAGATCGTCGGCGAGCACCGACGCGGTGTCGGCCGCGTCGGCGCGCGCGCTGGCCAGGATGGCCTCCTGCTCCTTCTCCATCGAGCGCCAGCCGCTGCCGAACCAGGCGATCAGCACCGCCGCCAGCGCACCGACGATGAGCACCGCCGCCGAGAGCGTCCGCGCGGAGGTCACGGCGTGTTCTCACCCCACGCGTAGCCGGCGCCCTTCACCGACACGATGATCTTGGGGTGCGCCGGATCCTTCTCCACCTTCTTGCGCAGCACCACCACCGCCATGTCCACGGCGCGCGTCTGCAGATCGCCGCGCTGCCCGAACACCTGCTCGAGGATCTCGGCGCGCGACACGGCGCGCCCGCGCTGGCGGTGCAACCAGCGCAAGAGCCCGACCTCGCGCGGCGTGAGCGCGGTGGTCGCGCCGTCGCGCTTCACGACCAGGCGTGCAAAGTCGAGCACGGCGCCGTCGACGTCGATCTGCTCGGTGACGTCGCCCGGCGAGCGCCGCCCGAGCGCGCGCACACGAGCCAGCAGCTCGCGCGCCGAGAACGGCTTGGTCACGTAGTCGTCGGCGCCCTCGCCCAGCCCGCGCACCTTGTCGTCCTCGCTGCCGCGCGCGGTCAGCATCAGGATCGGCATCCCGGGGCGCGCGCCGCGCAGCTTGCGGCACACGTCCATGCCGTTCATGCGCGGGAGCATCAGATCGAGCAGGACCAGGTCCCAGCTCTCCGCGATGCCCGTCGCCGCAGCGGTCGCGCCGTCGGCGACCGCGGTCACGTCGTGACCGTCGCCCTGCAGCAAGTCGATGAGCCCCTCGCGGAGGCCAGCCTCGTCTTCGACGACCAGGATTCGCACAGGCTCAGTGTGCCATCACGTCCGCCCCGGCGTGTAAGGCGCCTGTAAGCTGCCTGACCGGGGCCTTACCCGGAGCGAGAAAACGACTCACCAAGGCGTCTGGGCGTAATCCTTGAGGAATAGACCCCAGAGGTGGCGCCCGGTGTTGTAGCCGGCGAAGACCGGATCGAGCACGCGCGCCGCGCCGTCGACGATGTCGAGCGGCGGGTGGAAGCCGTGGACCGCGACCTTGCGCGCCGCGATCGTCGCCGGATCCTCGTCGGTGACCCAGCCGGTGTCGACGGCGTTCATGTGGATGCCGTCGCGCACGTAGTCGGACGCCGCGGTGCGCGTCAGCATGTTGAGCGCGGCCTTGGCCATGTTGGTGTGCGGGTGCTTGTCGGTCTTGAAGCGCCGGTAGAACTGGCCCTCCATCGCCGAGACGTTGACGATGTGTGTGTCGCGCGTCGGCACCGCGGCGAGGAGCGGCTTCAAGCGCGCGTTCAAGACGAACGGCGCGACCGCGTTCACGAGGTGCACCTCCAGGAGCTCGGCGGTCGGCACGTCGGCGAGCGTCATGCGCCACGAGTTGAAGTCGCGCAGGTCGACCTGCTGCAGATCCTGATCGAGACGACCGACCGGATAGAGGTGGCTGCCGCGCTCCAGATCCTCGGCGAGGAGCGGCACCTGCGAGAGCACGGCCGACTTCCAGAGCCCGGGCGCACCGGCCGCGGGCACCACGTCGTGCGCGCCGTCGGCGAGGAGGCGATGCCCCTCCTCCGCCTGCGCCTTCATCCCGAAGAAGCGCGCGAGCACCTGCTGCTCGAGGCGTCCGAACGACGACCAGGGCGCGGTCTCGCTCGGCATCATGTGATCGTAGTAGCCGCTGGGGCGGCGCACGGTCTGGCATGCGTTGTTGATGACGATGTCGAGCCGCGTCAGCGACGCGCATAGCGACGCGCACAGCGCCTCGACCGACGGCGTGTGGCGCAGGTCGCAGCCGTAGACGTGCGCGCGCGCGCAGAGCTCCTCGGCGTCGGGCTCGGCGGCGAGCCGGCGCGCGGCGTCGACGGGAAAGCGCGTGACGATGATGGTCTCGGCGCCGGCGCGCAGGAGCTTGAGCGCGATCTGCGCGCCGATCTTCACGCGCCCGCCGGTGACGAGCGCGACGCGTCCGCGCAGGTCGGCGGTCTGGTTGCGCTTCTCCCAGTTGAGCGCGGCGCACTTCTCGCACATCGCGTCGTAGAACGGGTGCAGCTCGTGGAAGTCGGCCTTGCAGACGTAGCAGTTGCGCGCCTCCTGCACGCGCAGCGGCTCGTCGCGGCGCGCCTCGGCGGCGGTCCAGTCGTCGGCGGCCGGCGCCTCGCCGAGCACGTCGATGGTGTCGGGCCCCGGCAGCTGCGGCACGGCGCCGAGGCTCGGAAACACCGGCAGGCGGCGCAGCGCGCGGATGCCGGTGCCGTCGAGGATCGCGCGATCCGACGCCTTCTTCTCGTCCTTCGAGCGGCGCTGCAGCCCCTTGCGCATGGCCTTGCGCGTGTAGCGATCCGGTCGCGACAGCTGGCCGGCCGCGACCATCAGGCGCTTGCGGAGCTCGTCGCTCATCTCCGCGATCTGGCGCGGATTCGCGAGGAGGTCCTCGAGCAGCGCGACCGCCGCGGCGGCGCGGTCGGGGGGATCTCCGGTGTCGTCAGGCACAGCGGGCCGGTGTCTATCATAGTTCCCTCGCACCGGCTCGGCGGCACGCCTGCTGCGGCGGCGATACCCGATGGTCCTGGCGCGTATAGTGCGGGCCCATGCGTTGCGTCCTCCTCGCAGCCGCGCTCGTCGTCGCGGCGTGCGGTAACCCGTCGACCAGTGCAACCACCACGCCTGGCGCCCCTCACGGCGTCACGCCCACGTACCAGGCAACCGTGCGGTGGACGTCCCACGGGGTGCCCCATGTGCGGGCCGCCGACGCGGGTGGGCTCGGCTTCGGCCAGGGCTACGCCATGGCGAAGGCCCACGTCTGCGTCATGGCCGACCAGTACGTACGGGTGCGCGGCGAGCGCGCGCGATGGTTCGGCGCCGGTCCCGACGACGTGCACGTCGACAGCGACTTCGCCAACCTGCACCTCGCGTGGCGCAAGCGCGCCGAGGCGATGCTCCCGCAGCTCTCGCCCGAATCGCGCGCGCTCATCGAGGGTTTCGCCGCCGGTTACGACGAGTACCTCGCGCGCACGCCGGCCAGCGCGCGGCCGGCGCTGTGCCGCGACGAACCGTGGGTGCAGCCCATCGAGCCCGCCGACGTGCTCGCGGTCGTGCTGTCCACATCGGCGCTCGCGTCGTCGCGCTTCATCGAGCGCGAGATCGCGACCGCGGCGCCCGGCGTTCGCACCGGTGCGTTGCCCGACGGCCGTCGCGCGGTGGCGGCCGCGTCGAACGCGTGGGGCATCGGTGCCGATCGCACGGCGTCGGGTGGCGGCATCCTCGTCGCCAACCCGCACTTCCCCTGGGAAGGCGATCTCGTCTTCTTCGAGACGCACCTCACCAGCCCGAACCTCGACGTCTACGGTGGAACGCTGGTGGGCGTGCCCGGCATCCAGATCGGCATGACCGCGCACCACGCGTGGTCGCACACGTTCTCGGCGTCGACGCACATGGCCATCTACCGGCTCGAGCTCGACGACGCCAGCGCGCTGCGCTACCGCCACGGCGACGACACGGTCGCGATCGTACCGACCACGTACACGATCCAGGTGCGCGAGCCCGGCGGGCTCACGCCGAAGAAGCGCACGCTCTACCGCAGCGCCGTCGGTCCGATGGTGGTCACGTCGCTCACGCCGTGGGACGGGCCCGGCGGATACGCGTTCACCGTGCGCGACGTCGCGATCGCCGGCGCGGCCCAGCTCGACCAGCCGCTCGCCATGGCGCGCGCCACCAGCCGCGCCGAGTTCGAACGCGCGCTCGCGCTGTCGGGGACACCGTTCGTGAACACCGTCTATGCCGACGCCGGCGGCGATGCCCTCTACGTCGATGGCTCGCGCGTGCCGGCGCTCTCGGCGCGCGCGCTCGGCGCGTGGATGCTGGGTCGCAAGGTCGTGCCCGCCGTCGAGGAGGCGTGGCGGCGCGGCGTGCTCGTCCTCGACGGGTCGAACCCGATCTTCGATCTCGAGGCCTACGATCCACTCGCGCCCGGGGCGATCCCCATCGAGCAGGCGCCACGCGTCGCGCGCCGCGACTTCGTGATGAACGCCAACGACAGCTACCGCTTCACCAACCTCGCCGCGCCCGAGACCGCGGTGGAGCTGTCGCCCCTCTGGGGCGACGATGCGACGCGCCCCACGCCGCGCACGCTCGCCAACCTCGCGCTCCTCGCCGGCGACGAGCGCTTCACGCTCGACTCGGCCGCCGCCGCGATGCTGTCCAACCGTTCGTTCAGCGCCGAGCGCGCACGCGCCGACGTCCTCGCCGCGTGCACGCGCAAGCGCTCCGCCGACTGCACCACGCTCGAGGCGTGGGACGGCCGCTACGACGTCACGAGCCGCGGCGCGACGCTGTGGCGCGAGGTCATGACCAACCTCGCCGTCGACGGCAGCGTGCCGTGGAAGGTCGCGTTCGATCGCCAGGCCTTCGCGAGCACACCGTCGGGGCTGGCGCGCACGGAGGCCGACATCCAGCGCGCCATCGAGATGGCGGGCCGTCGCCTCCGCGAGGCCGGCACGCGCCCCGACGCCCCGCTCGGCGATTCGCAGCGCGCCCCGCGCGGTGACGCCCGCCTGCCCGTCCCCGGCGGCGACGACCTCGACGGCGTCGCCAACGTGGTCGCCCACCGCGATTTCAACTTCTCGCTCCTGCCGCGGACGTCCGCCGACCTCGTGAACTACGGCTCGAGCTTCATCCTCGCCGCCGAGCTCACGCCCGCCGGCCCGCGCGCACGTGCCCTCCTCACCTACGGAAACTCCAGCGACCCGGCCTCACCGAGCTACCGCGACCAGCTCGAGCTGTTCGCCCGGAGCGAGCTCCGGCCCGTCCTCTTCAGCGAGGCCGACATCGCCGCCGACCCGGCCCTCGTGACCGAGGAGATCCAGTCGCGGTAGCTCCGGGTAGTGACCGGGTGGTGATAAGAACGGGCGGCCATGACGTTGGTATCGAAACTCAAGGGCGCCGCCATCGACGCCTTCCTCGGCAGCGACAAGCTCCGTCACGCCGCCGCGGAGCTCCGCCGCAAGGCCACCGGGAAAGGCCGCGTCGTCGACTTCTACTTCGACCTCGCCGATCCGTGGAGCTACCTCGCGGCGCAGGTCGCGCAGCGGCTCACCGTCGCGTATCCGATCGACCTCCGCTTCCACTTCGTGTCGCCGCCGGCGTCGGACGTGGATCCCGCGCCCGACATGCGCCGCAAGCACGCGCTCCGCGACGCCATCGAGCTGGCGCAGTTCTGGGATGTCGACTTCCCCGGCAAGAAGGAGGTCGACCCCGGCCCGCTGCGTCGCGGCGGTCAGATCCTCATCAAGCCGCGCGCCGATCAGGAGCAGCTCGCCGTGGCGCTCGAGGTCGCGACCACGCTGTGGAACCGCGACGAGAAGAAGCTCACGTCGCTCATGGGCAAACACGGCACGGAGGCGTCGGGCTCGCTGCCGCCCTACCTCGCCAGCTCCTACTCGGAGCTCCGCAAGGCCGGCCACTACCAGGGCGCCATGTTCGGGTACGGCGGCGACTGGTACTGGGGGCTCGATCGCCTCGCGTACCTCGAGGCGCGCCTGCGCGAGGACACCGGCGTCGAGGCCCCGCCGGTGCTCTCCGCGCGTCCCGAGAGCGACCGCGCGCCCGAGAAGCTCGGCGGCATCGCCTCCGGGCGCCCCGTGCTCGAGTTCTGGTTCTCCTTCCGCTCGCCCTACGCGTACCTGGCGCTGGGACGCACGCGCGAGCTGGCGCAGCAGTTCGACCTCGAGCTGAACGTGCGCCCGATCATGCCGATGGTCGCGCGCGGCCTCGCCATGCCGCGTGACAAGCGCTTCTACATCGTGCGCGACGCCAACCGCGAGGCGAACCGCCTCGGCATCCCGTTCGGCAACATCAGCGATCCGCTGGGCAAGGGCGTCGAGAACGCGCTCGCCATCGCCAAGCTCGCCATCGAGCGCGGCAAGGGCCTCGACTTCCTCGAGTCGGCGGCGCGCGGCGCCTGGTCCGAGGCGCGCGACCTCGCCGATTACGTCGATCTACGAGACGTGGTCGAGCGCGTCGGCCTGGCCTGGGACGACGCGAAGGCGGCGCTCGCCGACGACAGCTGGCGCGTCTGGGCCCAGGACAACGCCGCCGACCTCGACGGCGCCGGCCTGTGGGGCGTGCCCTCGTGGCGCGTCGGCGACTACGTGACCTGGGGTCAGGACCGCCTGCCCATGCTTGCCGATCGCTTGCGGCGACATTTCGCCGCCTCGTGACTGTAAAATAGGCGGGTGGGAACCCAGACCGAGCGACCGCCGGCCGACCAGGGCTTGTCGTCGCTCGGTCTCGTCATGTCGCTGACGGGGTCCGTGATGGCGCCGCTCATGGGCGCCATGCTGCTCGGCCAGATCAAGGTGGCCGCCGATCGCGCCGAGGCGATGTCGCGCTACGGCGGCGACAGCGACAGCCAGACCCTGTGGCTGTTCTTCATCCTCATCGCCAGCGTCGTGCGCTCCCTGGTGCACCGCATGGCGGGCAATCGCCTGTGGCGCGACACGCCCACCGATCCACCGGCGCTCGCCGGCATCACGGCGTACGCCGCCGCCGCCTCCGCGCACACCGGCGTCTGGCTCCTCTACCTCAAGATCAAGTCGCAGGCGCCGATGGGCGCGCTCCTCGGCGCCACCATCCTCCTGATGGCGTGGCCGGTCGCGATCCTCGTCGTGACGCGCGCGCGCCGGTTCACCGCGCTCGGTGCGCGGGTGCCGACCGCCGAGGACAACGGCTTCGAGGGGCTGGCCGTGCTGATGGCGATCCTCGGCTTCGCCGGCCTCATGTGCTCGATCGTCCTCGTCGTCCTCGGCTTCTCCGCGCGCGACGAGGACACCAGCATGGCCAACGTGCTCCTCACGTGCGGCGCGGCCCTCGTCGTGCGCTCGATCATCCACGTGAGCGTCGGCGCGCGCGCCGTGCGAGGAACGGCCGTGAGCTCGGTCGCCGACTTCCTCCGCTACGGCAACGTCGGCATGGCGATCGGCGCCGCGGTCGGCTCGGTCCTCACGCTGTGGCTGTTCCTCGCCGCGAAGGTCGACTTCTTCGCGATGGCCATGGGGCTCGCCGTCCTGCTCTCGCTCCTGGCCTGGCCGGCGATCGTGCGCCGCTTCGTGCAGTGGCGGCACCTCGCCGACGTGGCGAGCGACAGCGTGCGCCGCCGCAGCCCCGACGCGGGCATCACGGCGCTGGGCTGGCTGCTCCTCGCCGGCGCCACGGCCACGCTCGGATCGTACATCGCGGCGACCTTGTGGGAAGACTCGCTCGGGCGGCGCGGCGCTGCCATGATGATGCAGATGGCGGGCACGCCGTTCAACCAGACGCAGGAGTGGTGGGCGCTGCCGCTCGGCCTCGGCGAGCTCTGGGCCGCCCTCGAGATCCTCGCGGTGTCGCCGCGGCGCCGCATCGTGGCCAGCGCGTGGGGTCTCTTCGCCCTCGCCTACACCTCGATCGAGCTCGGCCCGCACCTGAAGCGCGCGCTCGATGCCCGGATGGACGAGCGCGCCATGACCTTCGCCGCGTTCTTCATCGCGATCACGCCCGCGGTCGCGACGCTCCTCCTCGTCAACCGCAAGCCGCTTCCACCTGACGTCGCGCAGACGGTGAAGGTCTTCGAATAGTGCGTACGCGTCTCGTCGCCGTCTCCGGTCCCGATCAGGGCAAGGAGTTCACCATCCCGCCCGAGGGCGGCATCGTCGGCCGCGGCGAGGGCTGCGTCATGCGCCTCGAGGACGCAGCCGTGAGCCGGCAGCAGTTCCGCATCGGCATGCGCGAAGGCCGCCCGCTCGTCGTCGATCTCGGCTCGACCAACCGCACCAAGATCAACGGCGAGCCGATCGAGATGCGCGTGCTGGCCGTCGGCGATCGCATCGAGATCGGCAACTCGGTGCTGCAGGTGCTGGCCCAGGACGAGGCGTACCTCGTGCCCGATGGCAGCTCGATCTCGGACGTCGCCGAGGTGTCGAGCAAGGGCAGCGACGCGTCGGGCTCGCTGACGACGGCGGCGCTCATCGCCGTCGCGCTGCTCGAGGGCCCGGGCCTCGGCCGTGCGTGCGAGCAGCTGGTCGGCTTCCTCGGCGCCGAGCGCGTGCAGATCATCTCGATGGACCGCGGGCTACGCCTGGTCGCCGGCCACGGCGGTAACCAGGGCACGCTGCCGCTCGATCAGTTCCAGCTCCAGCAGATCATCGCCGGCGGCAACGCGGTCGCGCTGCGCGGCACCGAGCGCGAGACGCTCGCCTGTCCGTTCGGCGCGGGCGGCGTCATCGTCGTCGATCGCCCCGGCGGCCGCATGTGGGAGCGCAAGACGCTCGAGCTCCTGGTCGCGGTGTCGCAGATGTTCGTGCCCGCGATCGCCAACGCCGACCGGCGCGCGCGCCGCGACGCCGCGCTGTCGACGCTGGCCGACGACGGCGAGCTCGACGGTGACAGCGCGCACGCCGCGTACCTTCGCGAGTGGGTCGGGTGGGGAACGCGCCAGCCGGCGGCGCTCATCCTCGGCGAGCGCGGCGTCGGCAAGCAGCGCGTCGCCGCCGCGATCCACCGGAGGGGCAACCGCGCGTCGGGGCCGTTCGTCGTCATCCACGGCGGCGACGTGCACGACGCGTGGCTCGAGACCGCGCACGGCGGAACCCTGGTCTTCGACGAGCTGGCCGCGATCCCGCCGCAGTGGCAGACGCGGATCATGGGCGCGCTCGAGTCACAGCGCCTGACGCGCGCCGACGGCACGTTCGCGCCGTTCGACGTGATGGTCATCGCCGCGACCAACTCGGACGTCAGCCAGTTCGTGCGCCCGGATCTCGTCAACTACGTGTCGCGCGCCACGCTCGTGGTCCCGCCGCTGCGCGAGCGCCGCGGCGACATCATGACCATCGCCGAGAAGCTCTTGTCGCGCCTCGCCGTCGACGCCGGACAGCGCCGCGCCGGCTTCAACGCCGAAGCCGCGGCGCGCCTCATGTCCCACCACTGGCCCGGCAACATCCGCGAGCTGGTGGGCGTGGTGTCGCGCCTCGTCGTGTTCCCCGGCACCGACGCCGTGAGCGAGCACGAGGTCGCGCGCGCGATGTTCTAGGCCGCGCTCAGTTCCCGCGCATCTGGAAGTACAGCGTGCACGCCTGGTCGCGCGAGTTGGGGTACTCCCCGTTCGCGGTGACGTACGCGACACACGCCGCCTGATCGGCGAAGTCCATGTCGAAGAAGTCGATGAGGCAGTGGGCGATCGCCTGCGGCTCGCCGAGGCTGATGTGGTCGGCGACGCAATCGGGGAGGTTGTCGAACGACTCCTCGTGATCGTCGCCGCAGGCGGCGACGGCGAAGGCGAACGAGGCGGCGAAGGCGATGGCGGCAAGAGGCGTACGCATGAGGTGCTCCTAGGTCGGGAAGCGATACGACAGCTCGAACAACGCGCGCGCGACGAACGGATCGCCGATGAACGGCGTCTCGACGAGGACGTGGAGGCCGTAGCGGCCGAAGGGACGCTCGACGAGGACGGCGCCGACCAGGCGTTGCTCGCCGTCGAGGACGACCGGCGTGGCGAACACGAGCTGGGCGCCGGCGTTGAGCTGGCCGGGGACCAGCGCCGCGACGCCGCGCGCGACGCCCATGACCTCGCGCGGGTTCATGGGATCGACCAGCGGCCAGCCGTCGGCGGCATGCTGGTGCAGCACGTGCTCGGAGTTGTCACCGAGCGCGCTGGCGAAGGTCACCGCGAGCGTGGCGTCGAAGCGCTCGCCGCCCAGACGCAGCCACGGGCCGCCCGCGACCATCACGTGGCCCATGCCTCGCCCGTCGTCGGCGTCGCCGGTCGGCGCCGCGATCGACACGCCGATGCCGCCGCGCACGCGACCGCGGCCCGGAATCACGTCGGCGCTCGCCGCGAGCGTGGCGTCGCCGAGGCCGAGGCCGGCCCCCTCGATGCGGTACATCGGCAGCGCGACGCGCGCCGTATAGCGGCCGGTGCCGGCGTCGACGGCGAGGCGCAGGCCCTCGTAGTGACGCGACTCCTCCATGAACGTGGTCGCGCCGGCGATGATCGACGACGTGCCCTGGAGCCACCACCTCGGCGCGTCCTCGGCGGTCGCGCCCGGCTCGACGTCGGGGATGTGGCAGTGCTGCGCCGCCGCCACGCGCGGCGCGAGCGTCAGCACCAGCGCGGCGCCGATCGCGGCCGACGTGATCACGGCATGCCGCACGCGATCCATTCTCCCAGGAGCCGGCGCTCCTCGGCGGTCGGCCTGTCTCCGTCGGGCGGCATCGAGTCGTTCTCCGCCGCGGGGCCGTACGCCGTCGTCTCGTCGATGTGCTCGGAGACGGCCTTGATGCCGAACAGCGTGTCGAAGTCGTGGAACGACGGCGCGCCGTGACGATCCGCGCCCGTGAGCTCGCTCGAGTGACACCGCGTGCAGTAGCTCTCCATGAACGGCTTGCCGAACGTGTCGTACGTGAGCGTCGACCCCTGGGGGCACTCCGACTCGGTCGGCGGGCCAAACAGCGGATCCGCGCCACACCCTGCGAGGAACGCGATCGCGAGCACGGCGTTTTTCATTGCCATCTCCACTGCATGTCGCCGTAGAGCTCCACGCGCACCGTGATGGTCATGTCGGTCGGTCCGCTGTTGCGGAGGAGGAGCCACCAGTCGGTGTCGGACGTGGGGACGAACACGTAGTCCGCCACCATCCGGTTGAGCTCCTCGTACACCGTCTGCGTGCTGCCGTTCTGGTGACCGTGGATGTTCCAGTCGAGCTCCGCGACCGGCGCCTCGAGGTGGATCACGGCGACGTCCTGGGGACCGCCGGTCATGATGCCCTCGACGAGCTCACCGGGCTGGAGCGACTGGTTCTCCATGATCACCTGGCGCGGCGCGGCGTCGATGACCAGCGCGTCGATCTCGGTGGAGGCGTCGATCACGGTGCCGCCGCCGTCGTCTCCGCTGCACGCCGCGAGCGCGGCGGCGAGGAGCGACGTGAGCAGAAGTCGTCGGTTCATAAGGTCCTCATGGATTGATCGTGAGCCCGGGCGGGATGAGCTCGCAGGGCAGCTGTCCGGTGGGCGGACGCGCGAGATCGGTGGGTCGATCGAGGCACGCGCTCGTGGTCACGGGCGCCGCGTCGACGCCCGCGTCGATCTCGGGCGCGGCCGCGTCGTCCTGCGGGTCCACCGCCGGCGGCGCGAGGTTGTCGCCGCACGCGGCGAACGACGTGACCAGCGCGGCCCCGAACGCGAGACCGCGCGCGAGCCCGCGCGCGCGACCGAGGGCGAGGATGATGAAACGCTTCATGGGGTGGTCCAGGTCAGTACTTGACCCAGATCTCCTGAGCGGCGGCGAGGTTCTCGTTCAGCACCGAGATGCCCGGCGTCGCGCCGATGAGCGTCATCGTGTTCGCGTTCGAGCTGTACGCCTTGGTGCCGTTCCAGACGATCTGCGCGTCGGCGAAGTACGTCGGCAGATCCGCCGCCGTCACCGCGGTCGAGAGCGTGTACTTGTTCCAGCCGCTCACGCGCGCCGGCACCACCGTCAACATCGGCGCCGGATCACCGGTCTCGCCCGGCAGCGCGATCCAGTCGGCGGTCAGCGTGTCGCCGCCCATCGTGCGGCAGGTCTGGAAGACGCGGAAGAAGATCTTGGTGAACGGCACGTCGCCGACGCGCGCGCGCAGCGTGAGCTCGTAGTAGGCGTAGTCCGAGTCGAGCGCGCTGGTCTTGGTCCACACCACGGCGGTGACCGCGGCGGCCGTGCCCTCGATCGTCGGCTTGAATTCGTCGCTGGGAAGCGCGCGCACCCCGGTGACGCCGGCGGGGATCTCGACGCGCACGCTGACGGTGTCAGCGCCCTCGCAGCCGTGACCGATGCCGAAGGTGATCTTCTGGCTCTTGGTCGCCTGCGCGGGACCGCTGGAGATGGAGACGTGGGCGCTGGCGACGCCAGCGGTGACGAGAAGGAACGCCGCGGCAAACGCCGCACGCGCGAAGGTCGATCGCATCGAAGTGCTCCGAGAAGGAGGTCGCGGTTCTATGGAAGTGGCGCGGTGTCGAACCGCGCCCCTAGAACGGCGGCTTCTCGGGCGGAATCGTGCGGTCGTCGAGCGAGAGCACCGGCTCGGCGTGCGAGACGGTCACCGGGCGCGCGGTGACGATCACCGGGGCAGCGGGCGGTACGTCGACCGTGAGGACGACGGGAGTCACGAGCTTCACCTGGCCGTTGTCGCACTTGCGCATCGACGGCGCCGACGGGCCCTTGCCGTCGTGATCGTGGCACTCGCACTTGTCCGGATCAGGACAGCAGCACGCGAGGTCACGCTGCACGCCGGCCGCCGCCCACGTCGCCACCGGCTGCACCAGCAGTGCGATGGCGGCGATGACCGGGAGGAGCAGACGGACGAGAGGCACGACCTCTCATGGATACCCCCCGCTCCGGAATCGGTCAATGTTCAAGGACACGGCGGGATGTCGCGGCCGTGCACAACCGCTGACAGGACGTCGAAGCGGTGCTGCGTCGAGTGCTTCATGTTGTCGATGCTTCCGCCAAGCGCGGTCAGGTGCTCGACAAACTGCACTTCCGTGCGATCTGCGACGTCCGTGGCCAGGAAGATGGCCGAACCTTCGAGGGTGGTGATCAAGTCGCTGCCGAACACCTTCTGGTAGCGGATGATCGCGAAGGTGGGCGCGTCGGCGACGCCCTCGATCGTGCCGTAACGCCACAGCTCGTCCCACTCGACGTTCAGGACGTCATCGACGTAGTAGTGCATCTCGAACCCGTACTCGTACTCGGGCTCGGTGCCGACCGTCGGCGTGTGGCTCGTCGTGTCGCAGTTGGCCATGCCCTCGGGGTCCTTGCTCGCCGACCACACCGCCGCGGTCGGCGCCTGGATGAAGCCGCGCCCGTGGACCCACTTGTGCTCGCCATCACTCGACACGAGCATGAGCTCCTCGGACGACGGACCGCCCGGTGGCTCCGGCGCCGCGTTGTCCTCGAGCGGCTCGAGACCGGCCGGGAACATCGTCGTGACGTCGTCCTGGCAACCCGCGGCAACGATCGAGCCGCAGACCAGCGCCAACGTTGCGATGTCTCGCCATCCCCGCGTCATGGCGCCGACCATTCTACAGCCGTGTCGTGCGGCGTGTGCAAAGATACGCGCATCATGCGCGAGGCGCGGCGGGACGAGCCCACCGAGCAGTTCGGACCGTACGTCCTGTACGAGTGTCTGGGCCGCGGGGGCATGGCCACCGTTCACCGCGCCAAGAAGCAGGGCATCGAGGGCTTCGAGCGGCCGGTCGCGCTCAAGCGCATGTTGCCGTGGCTCTCCGCCGACGCCGACTTCGTGAAATCGTTCGTGCGCGAGGCGCGCCTCGCCGCGCAGCTGCGCCACACCAACATCGCGCAGGTCTACGACCTCGGGAAGGTCGACGGCGCGTACTACATCGCGATGGAGCTCGTCGCGGGGCGCGACCTGCGCGAGATCCTGCGCCACGCGCACAACATCAGCGGGCCGCCGCCGGTGAGCGTCGCGATCAACGTGCTGTTCCAGGTGTGCGACGCGCTCGACTACGCGCACACGTTCCGCGACGAGCAGGGCCGGCCGCTCGGGCTCGTGCACCGCGACATCTCGCCGGCCAACATCATCGTCGGTGACGACGGCACCGCGAAGATCGTCGACTTCGGCGTGGCCAAGGGCACGACCAACACGCTCGCCACGCAGAGCGGGATGCTGAAGGGCAAGTTCAGCTACATGGCGCCGGAGATGCTGCAGGGGCAGGTCGACGCGCGCAGCGATCTGTTCGCGGTCGGCATCGTCGCGTGGGAGATGCTCACGGCCAAGCCGCTGTTCTCGGGCGGCGACGACATGGAGGTGCTGCAGCGGATCGCGAGCTGGGATCCGCCGCCGCCGTCGACGGTGAACGGCGCGGTGTCACGCGATCTCGACGCGTGGATCGCGATGGCGCTGCACAAGGAGCCGCGCAAGCGCTTCCAGTCGGCGGCGCAGATGCGCGCCGGGCTCGAGCTCGTGGCGCGCACGCCGCAGATGCGCGCCGGCGCGCCCGACGTCGCGGGCTGGGTGGCCTGGGCGATGGCGCAGAGCCAGCCGGTCGCGGCCGAGCATCGCGCCGATCGGCCGGGCACGGCGCCGCCGCCGATGCCGGCTGCGATGCCGGCCCCGGTGCCGGCCAGCGTGCCCGCCAGCGACGCGCGATCGTCGACGATGGCCGTCGACGAAGCGGCGATCGAGGTGGAGATCCTGCGCCATCCGACGGCCGTGGGCGCCGCGCCCGCCCCGCCGCGCACGCGGACGCCGAGCACCGCGCCGCCGCCGGTGTTCACGCGCCCGAGCACGACGCCGCCGCCCCTCTCCGGCGTGCCGACGCCGATCGCGGTGCCGCCGTCGGGCGCGGTCGTCGCGCCGATGAGCAGCGCCGGCTCGACCGCGTTGCCCGCAGCGGCCGCGGCCGCGTCGGCGGCGCGCACGGTGCTGCACGATCACGGCACCGGTCCGTCGGCGGTCTTGCCGGTGCAGCCGGCGCAGACGCTGGTGCCGATCCAGCCGGCGGCCACGCAGATGATGGAACCGCCGCAGGCGTACGCGCTGCCGCAGGCGTACGCGCCGCCGCAGGCGTATCAGGCGTACGTGCCCGCCACGCAGGCCATGGTGTTGCCAGCCCAGCCGCCGGGCGCGTTCGACGTGCCGCTCTCGGCCATCGCCCCGACCATCTCGCCGGACGCGGGCGTGGTCGCGCCACATGGGATGCACGCGTGGCAGATGTCGCCGCAAGGCCCGCCGTCGCAGCACCAGCCGGCGTTGCACGGCGCCGACGATCTGCGCCAGCGCCCCGAGTACGTCGCGGCGACGGCCGCGTATCAGGCCGCGGCGGAGCTCATCAGTCCCGGTTTCGGTCCCGGCGTGAATCCCGCGCCGCGCGGCACGCCCGCGCAGATGACCGCCGCGCCCGAGCGCCGCTCGCGGCAGCGCACCGCATCGACGACGACGCCACCGCCCCAGGGCTCGGCGCTCGGAACCCTCGCGATCCTCGTGCTGTGCGCGGCGGCCGCCGTCGGCGGCTTCTTCCTCGTGCAGCATCTCATGTAGAGTGCGCGTCATGCCCAGCGAGCAGGACCCTCTGCGCGAGGAACTGATCGATCTCGAAGTCCGCGTCGCGTTCGCGCAGCGCACCGTCCAGGAGCTCGATGCGCTCGTGCGCACGCTCTACACGCGCGTCGACGCGCTCGAAAAGGAGCTGGCGCTCCTGCGCGCGGCCGACGCGGGGCCCGTGATCGGGCCGGCCAACGAACCGCCGCCCCACTACTAGCCCATGGCCCCGTCGAAGAAACGGATCGCGCTCGTCTCGACGGGCGGCACCATCGAGAAGACTTACGACGAGCTCTCGGGCGTCCTCGCCAACCAGGTCTCCGTCCTCGACGTCATGCTCGCGTCGCTCGAGCTGCGCGGCGTCGAGGTGTCGCGCGTCCAGCTGCTCAACAAGGACAGCCTGGAGATGACCGACGACGATCACACCCTGATCGCGCAGACCGCCGACAACATGGCGCGCGCGACCGACGGCGTGGTCGTCGTGCACGGCACCGATCGGCTGCAGTACTCGGGTGAGCGGATCGTCGAGCTGTTCGGGACGCCGCGCCGCCCGATCGTGTTCACCGGCGCGATGCGCCCGTACGAGCTGCGCGCGACCGACGCGCTGCAGAACCTCACCGAGGCGCTCCTCGCCGTGCAGATCCTCCCGCCCGGGGTCTACGTCTCGATGCACAACCAGGTGCTCGCGTTCCCTGGTGTCGTGAAGGACCGCACCCAGGGCACGTTTGTGAAGCCCTGAGGGCCTTGCCCGAGGCCCTCTGATATACGCTCGTGGGATGCCACCCGGCGGCAACCCACCGAGTGACCGCAAGAAGCCGCTGCCGCCACCGCCGTTCGGTGGGCCGCGGCCACCGCCGTCCCCGACGTCGAATCCGCCGCCCGCGTCGCCCGCGTCGCCCGCGCCGCCAGCGCCGTCCCGCCCGAACCGCGCGTCGAATCCGCCGCCGATGGCGCACGGCGCCGAGCCCGCGAAGCTGCCGCCGGCGCCGATGCCGCCGCCTGCGGGCGCACCGACCGCGGTCGGCGTGCCGCCCGCGCCCGCCCCGTCGTCCGCATCGCCTCCGCTCTTCAGCGCGCAGCCGCCGGTCGCGTCGCCCCTGCCGTCGGCCGCGCCCGCGCCCGCGCCCATCGCGGCGTCGCCGGGCTCACCACCGCACGGACCGTCGTCGGCATCACGCCTGCCGCTGCAGGCTCGCGACTCGGCCGCGGCGATCGCGCCGCCGGGCGAAACGCCGTTCGAGATCCCGCCGCTGCCGGACCTGTCGCTCGCGCCGGACCGGCCGTTCGTCGAGTTCGCGAAGGTGTCGCTCAAGCGCGCCTTCCGCGTGAAGATCGACGGCAACGAGCTCACGCCGCACGAGCGCACCGCGCTCGATCGCGCGGGGATCGTGCAGCCGTCGCTGCGCTCGTTCCTGGTGTGGCGCCGCTCGGTGCTGTTCGGCTTCGCGTCGTTCCTCGGCCTCCTCGTCGTGCTGCGCGCGATCGAGGTCTTCAGCAAGGACTACGTGCAGCCGGGGCTGCGCGAGGCCGCGGGTGGCACGCTCCAGGGCCTCAACATCGTCGCGCTCCTCGTCGACGCCGCGTTCTGTGGCCTGTGCTGGTGGCAGTGGACGAAGTGGACCGACTGGAAGAAGCAGCAGCGGCTCATCACGCTGGGCTGGATCGCGTTCTTCCTGGCGCCGTTCGTCCTCTATCTCTATCCGCTGCGCACGACGCTCGGCGACGCCGAGAACGACGAGGCGGGCGCGCTCATCGGCTCGTTCTTCGCGCTCCAGGCGCTGCTCGTGCTCACGCCGCGCGCGCTCGCGCTCCTGCCCGGCGTCTCGCGCGCCGCCACCGTCACCAAGTTCCTCTATCCGGCGTCGCCGGTGCCGGGGTGGATGCTGGTCGCCATCGCGCCGCTCTACGCCTTCTTCCTCTTCTTCATCCTCCTCATCCCGTACCAGGTCACGGGCAGCGGCTTCTTCATCCTCTCGCTCGGCGGCTTCCTCGGCGCGGCGTACTTCGTCACGAAGATCGCCTGGGAGCAGCGTGGGCCGAGCGATCGCGACGCGATCTCGCGCTCGTTCGCGAAGACCCGCACCGGCTACTACATCGCGATGGGCGTGGGCGGCCTGTTCCTGCTCATCGGCCTCGCCGAGCTCGTCGACCAGCTCGACATGAAGGGCCTGACCGTCGTGAACCTGGCGGGCGCGGCGCTCGCCAACGTCTGGATCCTCACGCTGGTCGGCACCGACAACGCGGTGACCCACCTCGAGGCGGGTCGCCACGTCGACGGCTTCACGTCCCCGCCGCCGGCGGCGCCTCCGTCTCCCTCTTGATGAGGAAGTGGACGTTGGCGGTCGCGACCGGCTTGCCCGGATCGTCCTGATACGCGAGGGCGGTGAGCGACGCGACGCGCCGGCCCTGGCGCGTGATCGACGCGCGCGCGTACGTGTCGACCGGCTTGGCCGGGCGCAGGTATTCGATCGTGATCGTGATCGTCTTGGGCAGCACCGCGGTCTCGGCGGCCCAGAGCAGCTTGTACGCCGCCGCCGACTCGAGCAGCGCGCCGAGCGTGCCGCCGTGGAGCGCCGGCAGCGCCGGGTTGCCGATGAGGTGCGGGCTGTACGTCATCGTGGTGACGAGGTCGCCGTCCTCGACGGCGCAGGTCATGCCCATGTACTGCGCGTACGGGATGGCCGCGAGGAGGAGCGACAGCTCGTTCTGCTCGCGGGCCTTCGCGATGAGCTCGAGCACGCTCATGGTTGCTCCGTCGCGCCGGCTCGGGCGCAGACGCCCTCGGCCGCATCGTCGTGGGTGCTGCCCCGGTGGTCGCTTCGCGACCTGCCCCACTCCTCGCGGCTGGCGCGACTCATGGGTGCAGCTTCCTCGGCTCGCGCCCGGTCGCGGTGGCGACCATGAACGTGCCGGCGGCGGTCGCGATCGGCTGGTTCTCGTCGTCGTGGTACGCGATCGCGCGCGTGAAGCCGACGTTCTTGCTCATGTGATAGCAGGTCGCCCGGGCGACCACCGCGCGGCCCGCCTCGGCGGGGCGCAGGTAGTCGATGCGCAGGTCGAGCGTCGCGATCGGCTGCATCTTCTCGAGCGACGTGAACACGGCCGCGCCCGACGTCGCGTCGAGGAGCGCGGTGATGACGCCGCCATGGAGCACGCCGGTCTCGGGGTTGCCGATGAAACGCGCGTCGTATGGCACCGACATGCGCGCCCAGTTCTCGCCGATGTCCTCGATGACCATGCCCAGCGCGCGGTTGTGCGGCACGTTGGCGGCGAAGCCGAAGTTCCACGCCTTCCGGCGCGCCGCCTTGCGCTCGCGCTCCTCGTCGCTCTCTTCCGGAGGCGGTGCCTCGCTCATCGGGTCAAACGTATCGCACCATGACGGCGATGGTCACGGCTTCGAGAGCGGATTGCCGGGCGCGAGATCGTTGAGCGCGCCCCACGTCGCCGCCTTCCACTCGGCGCGATGCGCGAGGTAGAGCCCGGCCGCGTCGCGCAGGTAGCGCAGCGGGATCGCCGCCGCCGCGTCACCGCTGCGATCGTGCGTCTCGTCGAGATCGACGGCGCTGTCGAACAGCTCGCCGCGCCCGCTGTAGTCGACGACGAGGTGCCACCGCGCGGCGCGCAGCGCGTAGCTCTTGCCGTACTCGCTCGCGACCACGCGCGGCATCGGCGCTGCCAGCGTGTCGCCGATCAGGCTGCGGCCCTGCATCCGCGCGTCCGCCGGCAGCCCGAGCAGGTCGAGCACGGTCGGCGCGATGTCGGCGTTCGAGCTCGGCACCGTCACGCGAGACGCGCTCACGCCACCGACGATCACGAGCGGCGTGTCCACGAGCTCGCGATTGAGCCCGTACGCGTGCCCCGTGTTGGTCGCGCGTTCGCCCAGCCCCTCGCCGTGGTCCGACGCGATCACGATCGCCGTGCGATCGAGCACCCCCGCGGCGCGCAGCCCGTCCTCGAGCGCCGCGAGGCAGCGGTCGACGTGCGTGACCTCGCCGTCGTAGAGCGCGCGCACCTGCGCCCACTGCGCGTCGGTCATGCGCATCTTCTTGATGCGCCCGAGGTGCGCGCTGGTCACGCGCTTGCCGAACGGCTTGCTCCACGGCCCACCGAAGTACGTGTCCGTGATGCCGTCGTGGAAGCGATACGCGACGTGCGGCTCGATGGGCAGGAGCGACAGGAAGAAACGCTTCCTCGCGGCCGCGGCCTCGCCGACCAGCGCGACCCCGCGCTCGAACATCGGCCCGCAGTCCTTGCCGTGCTTGTAGAACGGCGTCTCGAACACGTCCCAGCCGCCCGGGCCGCGCAGCCGCGTCATCGCGAAGTCGTTGTTGCCGACGAACGCCGTGAACATGCCGGCGCGCCCCGCGATGGCGGCCAGCACCGGCGCGTCCTCGGCGATGACCCCGTCGTCGCCGGTCGCGCCGTGCACGCGCGGGATCTGGCCGGTGTGGATCGTGGCGTGCGACGGCGGCGAGGACGGCGCCATCGACTGGTTGCGCAGGAACACCGCGCCGCGCGCCGCCGCGGCCGTGAGCCACGGCGTCTCGACGCGGGTCTCGACGTACGCCTTCAGGCGATCGGCGCGCAGCGTGTCGACGACGACGAGCACGACGTTGTCGACCGCCGCCGGTCGCGCTGCGGGCGCGCGCTCGGTCACCGCGATCTGCGCGCCGTCCCAGCGGGCGCACGCGTCGGCCTCGAGATCGAGCCGCACCACCTGCTCGCCGGCGTCGGGCAGCGCGAGCGCCGCCGGTAGGGCCGCCGCCGGCCCGTCATGCACGACGTGACGCGCGCCGCCCTCGGCCGTCACCGCCACACGCACCGCGCCGCCGCCCGCCGCCACCGGCTTCGCGACCAGGTGCGCGCCCGCCGGCAGCTCGGTGTAGAGGCTCACGCGCCGCCAGCCCGCGTCGCCGCAGCCCGCGTCACTCGTGCGCGCGGTCGGCAGGATCTCGATGCGCTCGACCATGGCGCGCTTCCCGTCGACGGTGAGCACGTGCTCGCCCTGCGCGAGCGCGCCCGGCGCGACGTTCATCACGTACGGTCCCCACGCGCCCGACGACAGCTCGGCCGTCCCGAGCTTCTTGCCGTCGAGCGACAGCGTCAGCTTGCCGCCGCCGACCGCGTGCACGATCACGGTCGCGGCCGCGTCGCCGTCGATCCACGGGAAGGCGAGCGCCGTCTTCCCCTTGAGCACGCGCCCGGTGCGACCGTCGACCGTCGACCGATCGCGCCACGACGTCCGGTACGCCAGGTCGTACTTGCGCAACCCTTCGCCCGCGACCTCGAGCACGAGCCCGCGGTCCGTGACGTGCCAGCGCGCGCGGTTCGCGTCCAGATCGATGCGCGGGCTCGCCGCGAGCTTCACGCGCGGCGGCGCCGTCGGTCCGCTCACGGTCGCGGTCGCGGTCGCGGCCGCGGCCGCAGCGGGCGCCGGAGCCTGCGCGCTCTCCGCCACCCGCACGCCATCTCCCGAGTGCGTTCCACACGCAGCGATCAAGACGCACGGGGTGACCCACACACGCATCCTCCGGTTCTAACCGCCCGCCCCCACCCGCGCACGTTTTCCGCTGCCGCTCAGCGGCCCGTGGCCTCGCCGGGGCGATACGTGAGGAGCTCCATCACGACGTCGCCGTAGTCGGTCTTCGCGAGCAGCTTCACCGGCACGCGATCCGCGTCGTCGGTCAGCCAGATCGAGAAGCGGCGCGTGTCCGACGCCGGATCGATCGTCCCGTCACGCACGAGCCGCACCGCCTCGCCGTCGTAACGGACCACCTGCAGGTTGCCGATCACCGTCGACAGGTTCTCGTACTTGTTCACGGTCACGCGCACGCGCCACACGTAGCGGCTACGCACCACGTCCGCGTCCATGTGCGCGCCCGGCTCGGCATCCCAGCCGCGCAGGAAGATGAGGAACGAGTTGAGATCGTGGCCGCCGTGCCCGGCGATGGCCTGCGTCTCGTCGAGGATCTCGTCGCCGCGCGTGACGTGCAGCGCGACGGTGCCCGATGCGGTCCGCGCCTCGGTCACTTCCTTGCGGTCGTCGTCCTTCGACGCGCGCTCGCTCGAGACGAACCGCACCGATCGCCCGTCGTTGCGCCCGATCCAGCTCGTGAACAGGTCGTCGATCCGCTTGAGCCGGGCCGCGAGCTTGGTGGTGCGCGCGTGCGACTGGACCACCACGACCTCGTTACCGTCGACGGACGTCGGTTCGCCCACGGCGATCGAGTACTCCGCGAGCTCGAACCCGTGGATCGCGACCCGGTAGAGCATCAGCTCCCCGGGCGACGCCATGGGCGGCCGGGCCACGGGGCCGCCACCCAGAACCGGATTCGATCCGGCAGACGCCACCATCGTCCCGGTCGGCGGTGCCACGGGGATGGCTCGACACCCGCACGCTGCGGCCAGCGCGACCGCTGCCACGCTCAGCGACCTGAGGTTCCGGTCGACGCGCACGCACCTGAAGGTTACCCCCCGGCGTAACCCGCTGGCCACGCCAACGTGACGGCTTCCGCATGCGGCGTGAGGTCGGCGACCCCTGACAAATTCTCACCACCCCGTGGCCTGACCGGTCTGGCATGGACATCGACGCGGGTAAGGCTAGTATCCGCGCCATGATTCGTTCCGCCGTACTCGCCCTCGCGCTCGCCTCCGCCCTCGTTGGTTGTCAGCAAGACAAGGCGAACCCGAGCTGGGACAAGTCGGGGCCGAAGGCAGTCGAGGGTGGCGCCTCCACGAAGACCGCCCCGACTGGCAGCGTCGAGGACCGTCTGGCGCGCGTCGAGCGCAAGCTCGACAAGATCACCGAGTTCCTCAAGCAGGCGGTCCCGCCCAAGCTCGACGAGAGCGCCACGTACGCGGTGCCCATCGATCCGGCCGACCCCGTGGTCGGTCCCCCGGACGCCAAGGTGACGATCGTCGAGGCCTACGAGTTCCTGTGCCCGTACTGCGCGATGGTCGCTCCGACCGTCGACCAGCTCCTCGCCGAGTACCCCAAGGACGTGCGCGTGGTGTCGAAGTACTTCGTCATCCACGGCGAGCCGGCGATGCCGTCGGGCCAGGGCGCGTGCGCGTCGCAGAAGCAGGGCAAGTACAACGAGTACCAGGCCGCCCTCTGGAAGAAGTCGTGGCCGGCGCCCGGTCAGCCCCCCGTCAAGGAGGCGCTCACCGCCGAGGCCGTCACCGCGCTCGCCGGCGAGCTCGGCATGGACCCCGCGAAGTTCAAGGCCGACATGGACGGCGACTGCAAGGAGTGGCTCGGCCGCTCGATGCGCACCCTCCAGCAGTTCGGCGCCAACGGCACCCCGAGCTTCTACGTCAACGGTCGCTTCACCCAGGCCGGCAACCCGGCTGGCTTCAAGCGCATCATCGACGAGGAGATCAAGAAGGCCGACGAGGCCATCAAGGGCGGCATCAAGCAGGCCGACTACTACGAGAAGGTCGTGGTCGGTAAGGGCGAGAAAGAGGCCAAGATGGTCTCGCCCTTCGACGAGTGATGCCGCGCTGATCTAGTCTCCGACGCGTCCGCACGTTCCAACGCGTCCGCCGGCTCGAGGGGAGTCGTCCGGACGCGGGTAGAGAAAAATAGCCGCCCAACGTCTGTGATGAGCACGCCGCGCTGCGCGCGGGTCCGGGAGGAACCATGACGAGCTTCGTACGCACCTCGTTCGCGTCCCTGTCCACCTCTTGCGCGCTCGTCGCGCTGCTAGCGCTCTCCGGCGCCTGCGGCGGCGACGACGGCGGAGTCACCGTCGTCGACGCGGCCGTCGATGCCGTCATCGACGCCGTCCCAGACGCACCACCATTGGTGTGCAACGCCCCGAGCATGAACTGCGGCGGGATGTGCGTGAACACGACCAACACCGAGATGTACTGCGGTGACTGCAACACCGCGTGCACCGGCGGCCGCCTCTGCCAGAGCAGCGCTTGTGCGTGCCCGACCGCCACTCCGCCGACGACGGTCTCCGCTGGCTTGCCGTCGATCGCCGTCTCGGCGCAGGGCGTGCTCTTTGGCGCGAGCTCCATCTCGGGCAATGCGCTCGTCGCAGTGGTTGATCCGGCCAACACGACCCTCAACCAGGCCTACACGATGTCCGAGGCTGCGCTCGGCGACCTGCCGCTGGCGGGCTTCGCGATCAATCTCGATATCCAGAACATGACGGCGGAAGCGACCTTCGCGGCCACCGAGGGCACGCTCACCATCACGGACATCTGCCCGGGCACTGGCGCGACGTTCCCGCCCGACGGCCGTCTTGTCGGCACGCTCACCAATGTCAAGTTCTCGGCGGTCGACGGTCTCCTCTCGGGTAACCCCGTCATCACGCCTGGTGGCTGCACGATCCCGGCCACCGGCACGATCCCGTCGATCACGTTCACGTTCGGCGAGACCAGCTGCACGCCCGCAGCGCAGTAGCCAGCAGCTCATCTCTCATCGCCCAGCTTGATTCTGGGCACTGTTCGCAACGGCGGCCTATGGGCCGCCGTTCTCGTTTCGGTCATGGAGCTCAGCTGCGCTGTCACGGTGAGCGTGACATGAGCGTCTCTGACACCCGGACGCATCGTGTGGCGAGGGAGGAGGCGCCAGCAGCGCCGGAGAGGGAATAGAAGGCACACGAGCCGGCGGCGCCTCCTCCGCCTGCGATCCCCCCGCCGGCGACGCCGGTGCCAGCACCGCCGGTGCATTGGGATTCATAGCCGCCCGTACCACCAGTGCCGCACGACGCGCACGTCGTGCTGCCCGCGCCCGCGATTCCAGTGTTGGGTCCGTCAATGCCGAAGACGCCTTCGTCGACGCGCGCCGCGGCTCCTCCACCACCGCGAGCGTAAATGCGGGCGGCACCGGCGACTTGGGCGAGCGGTGCGAACACAACAAGATTGCCGCCGCTTCCACCGCCTCGCGCGGTGTTGTCCGCCCCGTAGCCACCCGTTCCGGTGAGATCGATCAATGCCGTAGACGATACGTAAACACGACGACGGCTCGCGAACATCACCCCTCCGCCGGGCAATCCGGGAATGTCGAGCTGAAAGGTGCTCTTGCCCCCGGAACAACCTCCGACGACGAACGGTGGACGTACTGCGCTTAGCGAGCCACCGTTGGCGCCTGTGCTGCTGGCGCCGCCGACGCAGGCACCACCACCTCCTCCCGTCGCAGTCGGTGCAGCGGCGGAGAACCCACCGCTGCACGCTGCCGACTGTGGCTGCGCTCCTGGACCGAGCACAAGCGAACTACCGTTCCAGTCTGACGACGCGTCGATAGTGCCAGCGATGTACGTGTCGAAGTGAGACGCAATCCCGAACGCGGGGGGGCCACTCACCTTGAGCGTACTGCCCGCGCGAAGCGTGAAGCTGCGTGCCTTGATCACCAGCACCGCGGGTGCGTCGCCTGGTTGCTCGACGATATGAGCCGGGAGCCTGACCGTCGCGCCGTCGGTGTCGGTCACCTGGATCGTACCCAGGGACGCGTTGAAGTTGCCGGTGTTGATGGCGATCGTTCCGGCCGGTGCCCCAATCTTGGGCAACACGATGTCTTCACCGGTCGGTGACACACCGGGCGTGTCCAACGCTAGCTCGACGCCGTTGCCCAGCGTCATGTCGGCGCAGCGTGGCTGTGACGCGTGACATCCCATCGGACACGCGTAGTTATTCATCGTGAGGATCAGCGGCGAACCGTCATCCATGCCGTTCGGGATGACGTGCGAGACGAAGTTCCCCGTGGCATCGCACTCCGAGTACATCCCGTTCGAACAGGTCGCGGTGCTTGGCGCGCACGCGTAGCGCACGAACTGCGCGGTGACCGTGTGGTTGGCGTCCATCACCATCGAACACGGCGACGACGTGCAATCGCCGTTGACCGTCATGACCCCGTCGACACCGCTCGCGCCCGCGACGGTGATCGTGAGCTCGTCTCCAGCGTCGTAGATCCTCGTGCACGTCGACGCCGAGCACGTGAAGCCACCGGGCTCGACCGAGATCGATCCTGCGCCTGTGCCTGCGCCATCGACCGTGAGCGTCAGCGTGTATTGCGTTGATCCGCCATCGTCCAAGCTCGCCGCGTCGATGCGCGACGCATCCGTCTCGTCCACCGGCGGCAATTCGGCAAACTTGCAGGCGGTGAGGATGAGCAACGAAGTCGCTGCGAGAACGCGGGTGATCATGGTGCTCCCATCAGCGTCTTGAATTGCTCGAGCTCGTTCACGGTTGGCTTGAGATCGAGGACCACGAAGCGTTCCTCGTGGAATGAGTAGATCGTCTTGTACGTGGGCTCGCATAGGCTTCTGGCCAAGACGGTGACGAGCAAGATGTCCTGCGCCGACACGGCTCGAGCCCCGAGCTGACGAAAAAGCGACTGCATCGGCACCAGCTCGTCGGGTGCCTCGGGCGGATCGTCGTCGGCGTCCTCGTTGAGGAAGCTGGCAAGTGACGTCGCGCCTACGAAACGCCGCATCAGAAAGTCCTCGCCGATCTCGATGGGCTGTTCGATACGCACGAGACTCGCAAGCGACGAGTCGCGTTCGATCCAAGTCTGCGCCTCAGCAAGCAGACGCGCATACGCAAGGGTCAACGATGGAGCGAGTGCGCGATTGAATCGCCGCACCAAGAAACGGTCGCCGTCGGCTTCACGTCGAATGTACAGGTCGCCGTTCGCGCTCTCGAGGAACGGAGCTAGCTCCAAGGATTGTTGTATCGCGTTGAAGTTGCGCATCTTCATTGCATGTCGATTACGACGATCCTCTGCTTGGCAAACGACCAGTGCAAGTTGGCCGACGGCGGAACCTTGCGTACCTTCCGGAGCAGATCAGCAAACATCGGCGAGAGGCCACCGCCGCTTTCGAGACGCTCGAGCTCCGCGAGGACCTGATTGCGCACGGAAGCGACGCTGGCGGCATCCACAACGGACCGAAGCTCCACTGTTTCAATGTCGAAGTCGCGGAGGATCCAGTCCGTACCCTTCTCGTGAATCTTGACAACCTCGACGTGCTTTCCCAGAACGGGGTTCGAAGCCATATCCGTTGCGAGCGCTTCCAACTTTGAGAGTGACTCCGGCATGTCGCCGAGACGGTCGCTGAACCACCGCTTCAACGCGACGGATCGCCCCTTGGCGGCGAAGATTCGCCCCTCTCCCCCGGAAAAGTCAGCGGCAAGTTCGTCGTTTCCTCGAAAGCTCCTCAGCCGTGCCTTGAACTCCTCATCGTGAGCGACGTGGAACTTGTCCCATGACTTCGGTCCGCGTTGAATCTTGCCGGTCGCCCCGATCTCCTGACGGGCCAATCCCCATGCTCGCTTGGCCTCTGCAATGTCTTCGGGCGACATCTCCGGCATCTTCGCCGTCGCGCGCACGCGCTTCAGGTCATCGATCCACATCTGCGCCGTGTAGAAGCCCTGCTTGCTCTTCGAGGCGATGACTTGCTTCGCAAGCGCCATGAGCTTCCCGTCGAAGACCTTGCCTCCGTTGGCCCCCATGCCCTTGGAGAACTCGTTCAGGAGGGCGTTGAACGCGACGCTCGCTTCCTTTTCAGCGGCCGCGGCTTTCTCGGCCGCGCGAGCAATGCGAGCTTCGAGTCGTCCAGCCTTTTCGAGCTGCAGCACCGCCTGGTTGAACGTGTCGATACTGCCGCCAGCGTGAAGCGCGCGCGCAGCCGGGGCGAGCGCCTTCATGGCGGTCGATGCCGCGGCCACGTCGAATCCCGCCGCAACCATCGAAAGGACGAGCCATGCAGTCGAAGGTTCCTCCGCGATCCCGACCCCGGCGAGGCCGGCCTGTTTCTCGTGCTCCTTGTAGGACTCGACGGCGCCGTAGATGCCGATTCCTGCGCCAACTACGCTGCCCGCGGTAGCGACGGCAGCCGGCGCACCCGTACCTCCGGTCGCAACGACGACGGCGATCGCGACCAGGGCAAGCGCGACGTCGGCAGCGACCTTTGCGATCTCGTCGTCGTGCCGTTTGTCGGTGACGATGAGATCGTAGATCGACCCTGGCGCGATCCCTTGCCACGCGTAGAACTGCGGCATCAGCTTGTCCATTCTGTAGACGAGCCGTGGGTCCGCGGCGATCTGAGCCTGAGCTTCCACGACATCGACAAACCGTTGTTCGA
>DATLEB010000072.1:0-17043 GCA_035525615.1 Kofleriaceae bacterium
TCGCGGTCGGCGACTTCGGCATCGCGCGCCGGCGCGAGCTGGGCGACGACGTGGCCACGCGCCCGGGCGGCGGTGCGGACGATCCGTCGCTCACGCGCACCGGCGCCGTGATCGGCACGCCGCGCTACATGGCGCCCGAGCAGCTCGACGGTGAGCCGGCCGACGCGCGCAGCGATCAGTTCGCGTTCGCGATCTCGTTGTGGGAGGCGCTCTACGACACGCATCCGCTCGCGGCAGGCGCCGCCAGCGTCGAGGCGCTGCAGACGGCGATGCGCGGCGGCGACCAGCTCTCGATCCCCGCCGGGCCGGTGCCGGCGCGCGTGGGCCGCGCGGTGCAGCGTGCGCTGCGCGCGTCACCGCCGGCCCGCTGGCCGACGCTCTCCGCGCTCCTCGACGAGCTCGAGGGCGGGCTGCCGCGGCGGCGACCGTGGCTGCTCGTCGCGGGCGCCGCGCTCGTCCTCGTGATCGCCGCCGTCGCGGTCCACGACGTCGTCCAGCGGAGCCACTCGATCCTGCGAAATTTCCCCGTCGTCGGCCACTTCCGCTACTGGGTGGAGGCGGCGGGCGGCCCGCTCCGCCAGTACATCGTCACCGGCAACGACGCGGAGCGGCCCTTCTCGCGCGATCAGCGGCGCTGGGTGTACGCGTCGGCGAAGAAGGAGAACAACTACTTCGGCTTCGGCACCGACAACGATCTCGAGCAGACGCCGGGCTACATCATCATCCGCCACTCGATGTTCCCGATGACGCTGCCGCACCCCGGCGAGCCCGGCTACGACCCGAAGTACCAGCTGCCGTGCGCCAAGATCCTCGGCGGCAAGCGCCAGCGCGCCAAGGCGTTCCGTCCGCCGTCGGTCGTCAACACGTCGGCGATGAGCTACGGCTCGCTCAGCGGGAACGCGGTCGCCGCGATCAACAAGGGCGTCGCGCTCGCCGGCGCGATGCAGAACACCGGCGAGGGCGGCATCTCCGACTTCCACAGGCACGGCGGCGAGCTGATCTGGCAGCTCGGCACCGGCTACTTCGGCTGTCGCGACGACAACGGCCGCTTCTCGATGGAGCGGTTCCTCGAGTCGGTCGCCTCGGCGCCGGTGCGCTGCATCGAGATCAAGCTCTCGCAGGGCGCCAAGCCCGGCCTGGGCGGCCTGCTCCCCGCCGCCAAGGTCACGCCCGAGATCGCGCGCATCCGTGGCGTCCCGGTCGGCAAGGACGTGGCCAGCCCGGCCGCGCACAGCGCGTTCAACGACGTGTCGTCGATGCTCGACTTCGTCGAGCGGCTCGCCGACGCGACCGGCCTGCCCGTCGGCATCAAGAGCGCCGTGGGCGAGATGCCGTTCTGGCACGAGCTCGCGCGCCAGATGCGGCAGAGCAACCGTGCGCCCGACTTCATCACCATCGACGGCGGTGAAGGCGGCACCGGCGCCGCGCCGCTCGTGTTCAGCGATCACGTCGCGCTGCCGTGGAAGCTCGGCTTCTCGGCGGTGTACCGCGCGCTCGCCGAGGAGGGCGTGCACGAGGACGTGGTCTTCATCGGCTCGGGCAAGCTCGGCTTCCCCGAGACCGGGCTGCTCGCGCTGACCATGGGCGCCGACATGATCAACGTTGCGCGCGAGGCGATGCTCGCCATCGGCTGCATCCAGGCCCAGCAGTGCCACACCGGCCACTGCCCCACCGGCGTGGCGACGCAGAGCAAGTGGCTCATGCGCGGCCTCGATCCCACGCTGAAGTCGGCGCGCCTCGCCAACTACCTCGTCACGCTGCGCAAGGATCTGCTCCAGCTCGCCGCCGCGTGCGGCCAGCCGCACCCCGCGCTCGTGCCGCTCGACGCGATCGACATCATCGAGGGTCTGGTCCGCCGCCCCGCCCGCGAGGTCTTCGGGTACCAGCCGAGCTGGGGCCTGCCACCCGACGAGGATCGCGAGATGATCCAGTCCGTGATGGCCGAGCACCGGATCGCGGCCTAGCGCGTGATACGTTCACTCCCGCTGTGAGTGGACATCTGCTGTGGATGGACATGGAGATGAGCGGCCTCGAGCCGTCGCGCGATCGCGTGCTGGAGATCGCGACCATCATCACGACCGGCGATCTCGACATCGTCGCCCTCGGACCCGACCTGGTGATCCACCAGCCGGACGAGGTGCTGGCGGCGATGGATGCGTGGAACACCGCGCACCACGGGGCCTCGGGGCTGACCGAGAAGGTCCGAGCCTCGGTGGTCACCGACGCCGAGGCCGAGGCCCTGACGATGGCGTTCGTCGACGTCCATTTCGGCGCGCGCGATCGCCCCGTCCTGTGCGGCAACTCGATCCACCAGGACCGCCGGTTCGTGCGCCGCTATATGCCGGCGCTCGATGCACGTCTCCACTACCGCATGGTCGACGTGTCGACCCTCAAGGAGCTCGCGCGGCGCTGGTACCCGACCGAGGTCGCCGCCATGCCGGGCAAGAACGACAGCCACCGCGCGCTCGACGACATCCGCGAATCGATCGCCGAGCTGCGATGGTACCGCGAGCACGTCTTCACGCCGCGGCCCGTCGCGGGCGCCGGCGGCACCGCCGTCAGCGAGTGAGGTCGCCGAGCAGGATGGTCACGGTGGAGCCCGCGGGGGCATCCAGCGGACGGCGGACGCGCGTGGCGCCTCCCGTGCCCTCGATCTCGATCACGACCTCGGCGCCGGCGCCGAGCGGTGCCGTGCGCAGGCGCACGGGGTCGGGTGACTCGGCCGCGTCGTAGTGGCGCTCCGTGCCGCCGCGCGGGCTTCCGCGATCGAAGACGTCCACGCGCACGGTACGAACTGTTCCTCCGAGGGGGCGCGGATCGACGACGATCGTGACTTCTTCCGAAGTGCGGTCCTCACAGGCACGAACGAGCAAGATCGCGAGCGCACCCACGCCCGCAGCGAGAACTGCACGTGCAGCGATGCGGCGGAGGGTCGGCGACACAGCGGGCTGGGTGTAACATCGGGATGCGGTGAAGGACACTCTCGTGATGATCATGGCCGGTGGCAAAGGCTCCCGGCTCGGCCCGTTGACGTTGCACCGGAGCAAGCCGGCCGTGCCCTTCGCAGGGCGCTACCGCATCATCGACTTCGTCCTCTCGAACTTCGTCAACGCGGGGTACCGGCGCATCTACCTGCTCACGCAGTACATGGCGTCGTCGCTCATCAAGCACCTCAACCGCAACTGGCGACTGTCGGGCTTCGGCGAGTATATCGAGGTGGTGCCGGCGCAGATGCGCCTCGGCGAGTTCTGGTATCGCGGCACCGCCGACGCGGTCTCGCAGAACCTGAACCTGGTGCGTGACGCGCGCCCCAACCACGTCGCCGTGTTCGGCGGCGATCACGTCTACAAGTTCGCGCCCGATCAGATGGACCAGTTCCATCGCACGCAGCACGCCGATCTCACCGTGGCCGTGTTCCCGGTGCCGCGCGCCGAGGCGCACCAGTTCGGCTGCCTCGCCGTCGACGATCGCGGGCGCATCACCGCGTTCGTCGAGAAGCCGAAGGACCCGCCCGCCATGCCCGGCCGCCCCGACATGTCGCTGGTGTCGATGGGCAACTACATCTTCAAGGCCGACGTCCTCACGCGCGTGTTGCTCGAGGACTCGGTCGATCCCGCGTCGCGCCACGACTTCGGCAAGGACGTGATCCCGCGCCTGCTCGGCGCCGGCGCGCGCATCTTCGCGTACGACTTCGCGCAGTGCCGCATCGCGGGCGATCCGGCCAACGCGCAGCCCTACTGGCGCGACGTCGGGACCATCGACAGCTATTTCGACGCCAACATGGAGCTGCGGCAGCGCGTCCCGGCGCTCGATCTCTACAACCGGCAGTGGCGCATCCGCTCGGCGCATCGCGACTACCCGCCGGCGCGCTTCGTCGTCGGCGGCGACGGCCTGGGGTCGTCGCAGGTCGACGACAGCCTGGTGTGCGAGGGCTCGATCGTGGCGAGCTCGCGGCTGCGCGACGTGGTGCTCGGGTACGACTGCTTCGTGCACGCGGAGACGCTGCTCGAGGAGTCGGTGATCCTTTCGGGCTGCGACATCGGCGCGGGCTCGCACCTGCGGCGCGTGCTGCTCGACAAGAACTGCAAGGTCGAGCCCGGCACGGTGATCGGCGTCGATCCCGAGGCCGATCGCGCGCGGCTCCCGTTCGTCACCGAGAGCGGGATCGCGGTCATCCCGAAGGGCACGTTCGTGTCGGCGAAGGGGCCGGCGATCCTGGCCAACGACATCGCCGAGCTCATCGCCAACGATCCCGAGCTGCGCGCGCAGCTGAAGTCCGGGACGTACGCCGTCGCGATGCACGGCCGGCACTCGTACCAGTCGGCGGGGCCGCGCTTCAAACGCTTCGGGCCGCACCCCGGCGAGGAGCTGTCCGGTGAGATGCCGCCGATGCATGACGACGAGTAGCCTGGGCGCGTGAGAGTCCTCCATGTCACCAGCGAGGTCGCGCCGTGGGCGCAGACCGGCGGCCTGGCCGATGTCGCGGCCGCGCTGCCGCCGGCGTGTGCGGCGGTGACGCCCGGCTTGCGAACGGCGACGGTGGCGCCGCTCTATCGCTCCACGCGGGCGCGGCTCGCGCAGGCCGGCGCGACGCTGGGCGCGCCGCAGACCCACTCGCTCGCGTTCGGACCGCATCGCTACGAGGTCACGGTGTCGGCGATCGGGGCGCCGGGCACGCACGCGGTGTGGCTCGTCGACTGCCCGGTGCTGTACGACCGCGACGGCCTGTACGGCGACGCGCAGGGCGATTTCGGCGACAACCACCTGCGCTTCGCCGTCCTGTGCCGCGCGGCGCTCGCGGCGGCGCCGGGGATCCTGGGCGGCGCGCCCGACGTCGTGCACGCCCACGACTGGCAAGGCGGGCTGGCCAACGCGCTCGCACGCGTCGACGAGCTGCGCGCGGTCACCGTCCTGACGGTGCACAACCTGGCGTATCGCGGCCTGTTCCCGAAGAGCACGGTGCCCGAGCTCGGCCTGCCGTGGTCGGTGTTCGACCTGCATCACGCCGAGTTCTGGGATCAGCTCTCGTTCCTCAAGGCCGGCATGGCGTTCGCCGACGTCGTCACGACCGTGAGCCCGACGTACGCGCGCGAGATCCTCACGCCCGAGCGCGGCGAGGGGTTCGACGGATTCCTGCGGCACGACGTCACGCGCGTGGCGGGGATCGTGAACGGCATCGACACGGCCGCGTGGGATCCCGCGAGCGATCCGGCGCTGCCCAAGCGGTTCGACGTGAACACGATGGCCGGCAAGGCGTCGTGTCGCGCGTCGCTCGCACGCGAGCTGGGCCTCGAGGTGGACGCGTCGACACCGCTCGCCGTCGCGATCGCGCGCCTCACGCCGCAGAAGGGCCTCGATCTCGTCGCCGAGCTGGTGCCGCAGCTCGCCGCGGTCGGCGTGAAGCTGGCGGTGCTCGGCACGGGCGACAAGGAGCTCGAGGATCGCCTGCGCGCGCTCGCGGCGGAGCATCCGTCGCATCTCGCCGTGCGCATCGGCTTCGACGTGGGGCTGTCGCGCCGCATGTACGGCGGCGCCGACCTGTTCGTCATGCCTAGCCGCTTCGAGCCGTGCGGGCTCGGCCAGCTGTACGCGATGCGGTACGGCGCCGTGCCGGTGGTGGCCGCGGTCGGCGGGTTGCGCGACACCGTGCACGACCCCG
The DNA here is from genome assembly GCA_035525615.1 of Kofleriaceae bacterium. GTDB lineage: Bacteria > Myxococcota_A > Polyangia > Haliangiales > Haliangiaceae > UBA2376. Next base: position 5,660 of record DATLEB010000072.1, read on the forward strand.
GCGACGACGCGCTCGCCGCCGGCAAGGGCACCGGGTTCGCGTTCGAGTACGTCGACGCGCCGGGCCTGCGCTGGGCGCTCGATCGCGCGGCGCGCATGTTCCGCGATCGGCCGCAGGCCTTCGCGGCGGTGCGGCGCGCCGGCATGGCGCGTGACTCGTCGTGGGACGCGTCGGCGCGCGAGTACGTGCAGATCTATCGCGCGGCGCTGCGAGGACGCTGATGTCTCGGCGCGCCATCGCCGGCGCGCTGGTGGCGTTCGTCGTTGCGGCCGCCGCGATGTTCGGCGCGCGCGCGTGGCTCGCCGATCTGCTGACCGCGTCGGGCGCGCCGGAACGACAGCGCGCGCTCGCCGGCTCCCGCACGGCTGCCGTTGCGGCTGCCGTTGCGGCTGCGGATGCGGCTGCGGCTGCCGATGCGGCTGCGGATGCGGCTGCGGTTGCGGCTGCGGATGCGGTTGCGGTTGCGGCACCGCGGCGGCCGGTGCGCGTGGTCCTGCTCGACGGGCTCTCGCGCGCCGACGCGCACGGCCCCGCGCTCGACGCATTCTGCGCGCGCGGCATGGACCTCGCGATCGACGTCGGCTTCCCGACCAAGTCGCTGCCCGTGCAGAGCGTGCTGTGGAGCGGGCTGACGATGCAGCAGAGCGGCCTTCCGATGCGCAACGAGCTCGCGCGCCCGCTGACGAACACGCTGCCCGCCCGCATCGCCGGTTCGCGCGCGGCCGTGGAAGCGTGGCCGCAGATCGCGCGCGGCGTCGGCTTCCCGCGCGTCGACGAGCCCGAAACCGAAACCGAAACCGAAACCGAAACCGACGCGCGCTGGTCCGCGTTCGCCGCGCTGGCGCGCGAGGCCGCCGCGAGCGACGCGCCACTGGTGCTCGTCCACGTGCTCGCGATCGACGCGGCGGGACACCGCAACGGTCGCGACGCCGCGTATCGCGCGTCCATCGCACGCGCCGACGCGCTCCTCGGCTCGCTCGTCGCCGCGAGCCTCGATCGCGCGAGCCCCGCGGACGCGACGTGGCTCGTCCTCTCCGATCACGGGCACCTCGCCCGCGGCGGACACGGCGATGCGGAGCGCGAGGTTCGCGTCGTGCGCGGGTGCGTCGTGCCGCGTCCGCCCGGCGCGCCCGCGACCGCAGCCGTGCACCTCGTCGACGTCGCGCGCCATCTCCACGACACGCTCGGCCTCGCGCTGCCGCCGCGCGCGGTGGGGCGGACGCTCGCCGCCGCCGCGGCGCACCCCGACGCCGACGCCACGCTGCCACGCATCTCGACGCTCGCGTACGTCGCGGCGCTCGCCGTGTTCGTCCTCGGAATCGCCATCGCGCTGCGATGGGGCCGCCCCCGTGCGGCCGCGCTCGCTCCCGCCCTCTCCGTCGCCGCGTACGTCCTCCTCTGCGGCACTCCGAGTTTGTCGCACCGCGACCCGAACGTCGCGATCCTCGTCGGAGTCGTGGTCGCGGCTGCGGTGCTCGCGGCCCCCGGACGGCTTCACCCAGCGCGGGTGATGGCACTGGCCGCGCCTGCGTTCTCGACGGTGATCGCGGTCGCGATCCTGTGCCGGCTACCCGTCGCCGCCGTCGGTGGCGCGCCTGCGCGCCTGCCCTTTGCGACGGCGTGGGCCCAGATCTTCGTCGGGACGGTGACGCCCGCGTTGCTGCTCGGGTTCGTCCTCGCCGGTGCGCTCCTGTCCGAGAGTCGGACGAGACCGTCGTCCGGCAACCGGACGGAGACGTCCGGAGGGTCGGACCAAGCTGTCCGCGGGTCGGACAGCACCTAGCCCACACCTCACGTAGACTGTCCGGCGCTCCGGATCACCTGTGTGAAACCCACCCTCCGGGAGCCAGTTATCCACAAGACCTGGGCCCCCAAGCGGCTGAATCAGCACGCCGAACCCTCATCGCCGGGCCGCCTGTGGAGAACCTGTTGCTTGTATGTGCCGGCGGCTTCCGGAGCGCCGCATCATCGGCGACTTGAGTAGGATATGTCACCCCCGACGACGCCACTGTGACGCCAGCGCACAGGGCGGTCCGCCCTGAACAGGCGCCCAGCAGTAGACCCGTGATAATGAAATCCGGAATGGCTTCACGGCTGCGGGGGGCACTTGCGGACGGCGACACGCGGTGGCGATGGCTCGTGCTCGCGCTCCTCGGCGCCGTCCTGCTCGCGTCGACCGTCGCGCTGTTCGTGGGCGAGGACGGCCAGGGACGGCCCGTGGCGCGGCCGTACGCCGACGCGCCCTACTACTACGGGTGGGCGCCGACCCTGTACCTGGACCACGACGTCGACTTCACCAACCAGTACCGGGAGACGCACAACTGGTACCGGCTCGGGTTCACGCCGACCCGGAAGCCGGCCAACGTCTTTGGCGCCGGCCCCGGCATCCTCTCGGCCCCCGTGTTCCTGCCGGCCCACGCGACCGCCGTGGCGACCGGCGAGCGGCGCGACGGCTTCTCCGAGCTCGAGCAGATCGCCACGATGTGGTTGTCGGTCCTGCTGTCGGTGTCCGCCCTGGTGTTCCCGTATCGCATCGCCGCGCGCCGGCTCGGCGCGCGCGGCGCCGGGCTCGCCGCCGCCCTGCTCGTGTTCGCCGCCGGACCGGTCGTCTACTACGCGGTGCGCCAGCCCGGCTACGCGCACCCGTACGCGACGTTCTTCGCGGCGTGGCTCGTCGATGCGTGGGACGCGTCGTTCGATCGCCGTCGCACCGCGCGCACGTGGATGCTCCTCGGCGCGACGTTCGGCCTCGCCGTGCTCGCGCGCCCGCAGCTCGCGACGTGGGGACTCCTCTTCGTGTTCGCCGCCGTCGACGACCTCCGCCGCCGCGAGCCGCGCGTCGTCGGCTACTGGGCGCTCGGCGCGGTCGTGACCGTGGTCTGCCTGGCGCCGCAGCTCCTGGCCTGGAAGGCGCTCTATGGCGCGTACTACGTCGTGCCGCAGGGCGACGGCTTCATGCGCTGGGACGAGCCGGCGTGGAGCGAGGTCCTGTGGTCGTCGCGCAACGGCCTCTTCCCGTGGGCCCCGCTCTACGCCGTCGCCGCGCTCGGCATCCTCGCCGGCATCGCGCGCGCGCCGCGCCTGTTCGGTGCGCTCGCGCTCGGCGTCGCGGCGCAGGTCATCGTCAACGGCGCGGCGTGGGACTGGTGGGGCGGCGGCGCGTTCGGCGGCCGTCGCTTCGACTCGACGTATGTCGCCTTCGCGCTCGGCCTCGCCGTGGTGCTGGCGCCGGCGATGAGCGCGATCGCCCGGGCCTGGCACTCGCCCGACGCCTTCCGCGTCGTCTCGGCCACCGGTGGCCTCGCCGCGCTCGTCGCCGCGTTCGCGCTCGCGTTCGCCAACCTGTGGTTGTGCGCGTCGTACGCGTCGCCGAGCGCGCGCATCGGCGGCGGCGAGCCCGCGCCGCGCATCATCCGCCAGAAGGTCCCGGGCCGGCTCGGTCGCTTCGCGGCCGCCGTGTCGAGCTACGCGACGTGGCCGGTGCGCAAGCACTTCGCGTACGTCCACGATCGCAACGTGTGGGCGTACGACGAGATCGTCGGCGTCCACTTCATGGGCGAGACCTTCCCCGGTCTCAACAGCACCCCGCCGCGCGTCGTCGACAACCGCACCATCGGGCAGATCGGCGCCACCTTCCGCCGCGGCTTCACCGGCACCAAGGACGGCTACACCATCCCGACCGGCCACGCGCGCATCTGGGTCGGGCTCAACCGCACCGGCGGCGTCGAGGTCGGCGTGCCGCTCTCGCATCCCACCAGCACCGACGAGATCGTGATCACCTGGAACGGCCGCATCGTGTCGCGCGGTCCGGCCTCGGTGCTCGAGGGCCGCTTCGCCTTCACCACGCACGACCTCGAGCGCGGCGTGAACATCCTCGAGATCTACGGCCCTCCGGGGATGAGGGCGCATGGGCTGCAGCTTCTCGGCAAACCGTAGATCAGGCCTCGGGCTTCAGACCTCGGGCCTCAGTCGGAGGCAGAGCCAGAAGCAGAGCCGGACCCAGAAGCAGAGCCGGAGCGAGAAGTAGAGCCGGAGCCAGAGGCGGCGGGACAGGCCGCCTTCTCGCCGAGCGCGCACGCCTGCTTGAAGAGCTCGTCGGCGCGCGCGGCGTCCTTCGCCACGCCCTTGCCGTCGCGCGTGAGCTCGCCGAGCACGGCGCACGCGAACGCGTCGTTGCGATCGCACGCGCGCCCCAGCCACATCGCCGCCGCCGCCGCGCCGGCCGGCACACCCTCGCCGCGCAGGTACGCGCCGCCGAGGAGCCGGCAGCCCGCCGGGTCGCCGCCCTCGCACGCCCGCTGGTAGAGCTTCACCGCCGCCGCGAGATCCTTCTCGACACCGCCCTCGCCCGCCGCCAGCACCTGCGCCGCGTTCGTGCACGCGAGCACGAGCCCGTCGTCGCACGTCTTCTGGAAGACGCCGAGCGCCGCCGCGGGATCCTTGTCGCCGCCCTCGCCGCGCATCATCGCGAGGCCGAGGTTGCGGCAGCCGAGCAGGCTCTTGCCGTCGCACGCCTTGCCGAACCAGCGGCGCGCCGCGACCTGATCGGGGTCGACGCCGTGACCCTGCAGGAGCACGAGGCCGAGGTTGTTACACGCCGCGGCGTTGTTCCTGTCGCAGGCCTGGCCGTAGAGCGCGAGCGCGCGCACCGGATCCTTCGGTACGCCGTTGCCCTCGGAGTAAAGGACGCCGAGGTTGCGACAGGCCTCGGCGTCGCCCTTCACGCACGCGGCGTCGAACGCCGCCACCGCTTCCTCGGCGGTCGGCAGCCGCCGCGCGCCCGCGTCCTGCGCCTTCGCGGCCGACTTCTTCTTGCACGCGGGCAGCGCCGCGAGCGCCGCGAGGATCAGGATCGACGTACGCACCGGCTCATCTCTACCGCATCTCCTGGGGCATTTGGCTCCTCACGGCCGGCGCCACGGTGCGCGCATACGCCTGCTCGGCGACCTTGCCGCCGCCGGCGAAGCCGCTGTACGCGATGACGATCGCCGCCGACACCGCGACCGACACCGCCGCCGTGACCAGCCGCGGTCGCCACGGCCCGTGCGGTCCGACGACGGCGGCGCCCCACACCGCGAGCACGACCAGCGCGAACGGCACCAGGCTCCACGCGCCCGGCAGCCCGGCGATCATCCCGAGGTTGGGCGCGGCGAGCCCGTCGCCGGCCAGGCGCAGCGTCACCTCGTAGAGCGGATTCTTGAACTTCTCCGGAAAGTGCGGGAACAGGGCGATGCTCGCCGTGTAGACGAAGACGCCGACGCCGCCGAGCCCGAGCGCCGCGCCACGCAGCGCCGGCCATCGCCCCGCGCTCGCGATCGCCACCGCGATCGCCGGCAGGAGGAACGGCAGCATCACCGTGATGTAGCGCGGCCCCATCTGCCATCCGCCGCGCCAGAACGTGATGCTCGAGATGAAGAGCAGATAGATGACGGCGATCGCGGCGGTCACCGCGACCTGCGCGTGGAGGCGACGTCGCGCCATCAGCACCCAGCCGGGCAGCGCGAGCAATAGCGCCGGGCAGAAGACGAAGAGACCGTTGTCGGGCGCGATCGTCGAGCCCGTGAACGCCTCCCAGCGCAGCTGATCCATCCCGAGGAACCCCTTCTGATGGAAGTGCGCGAAGGTCTGCGACGCGGCGTAGCCGGTCTTGAACGGCGAGCCGAAACAGGCGTCGTGGTAGTAGAGGAGGATCGCGATCGGCGCGGCGGCGCCGGCGACGGCCCACACCACGGCCATGAAGCTGCGTCGCTTCTCGAACAGCTCGATCAGCACCCACACCGCGATGGGCACCGCCGCGAACAGCGCCTGGTAGTCGACGAGCGGCGCCGCGCCCGCGAGCGCGCCGGCCGCGATCATCCATCGCGGATCGCGCCCGTCATCGACGACGCGCGCGCACAGGATCCACGCCGCGCCGATGCACACCGCCGACAGCTGGTGCGAGATGAAGAGCACCGAGTACGTGAGCGCCATCGAGCCGATGCCGTAGATCGCGATCGTCGCGCGCCGCGCGCCCAGGCCGATCGCATCGTCCGGCGTGAAGCGCCGCAAGAACCCCCAGAGCAGCCACAGGAAGAGGAGCGTCGGGATGACGCCGGTCCAGATACGGACCGTCCACATCATCTCGCCCAGCGTCGGCTCGCGTCCGGCGACCACGTGCGTGACGCCGCGCAACGCGACGTACGCCGGCACCGCGAGCATCGAGCTGCCCGGCGCCTTGTTCGAGTACTGATGACCGCCCGAGGGCGAGACGTCGGCGGTCGCGCCCCAGCGCGCCACGCCCTCGTCGATGGCGAAGGTCTGATCGTCGGCCATCGCCATCACCAGATAGAGGCGAGGCAGCTCGTTGGCGCTACGGATGCTCGGGTAGTGCGGGAACGCGTAGACCATCACCAACGCGATGGCGATCGCCCACCAGCGGCGGACCAGCCAGGAGCGTTCCATCCGCTCCGGATACCACGAGGATATGGTACATGCGCGAGGCTGATGCAGCTGTCGATCCTGATCCCCGCCTACCAGGAAGAGGCGACCATCGCCGAGATCCTGACGCGCGTGGCGGCCGTCGACACCGAGTCGCTCGGCTTCGAGAAGCAGATCGTCGTGTGCGATGACGGCTCGAAGGATCGCACCGCCGAGCTCGCCGCCGGTGTGGCCGCGAAGGACGCGCGCATCGTGCTCGTGCGGCACGAACAGAACCAGGGCAAGGGCGCGGCCATCCGCACCGCGCTCGCGTCGGCGACCGGCGAGTACTCGCTCGTGCAGGACGCCGACCTCGAGTACGACGTGAGCGACTACCCGGCGCTCCTGCGCGAGGTCGCCAAGGGCGCGCGCGTCGTGTACGGCTCGCGCTTCATGGCCAATCCGCGCCCGACCGGGATGCGGACCGCGAACTACGTCGCCAATCGCATGCTGACGGTGACCGCCAATCTCCTCTACGGGATGGCGATCAGCGACGAGGCGACCTGCTTCAAGCTGTTCGAGACCAAGCTCTTGCGAGAGCTCGAGCTGCAGTGCACCGGGTTCGAGTTCTGCCCCGAGGTGACGGCCAAGATCGGACGCCGCAAGGTCCCGATCGTGGAGGTGCCCATCGCGTACACGGCGCGGGCGATCGCCGAGGGCAAGAAGGTGCGCTGGACCGACGGCGTCGAGGCGATGTGGGTGCTGATGAAGCACCGCCTGAGCAAGGGGCCATGACCCGGCGGACGTTCGGCGGCGCGCTCGCGCAGGACGTGCGCGCCGGGCTCGCGGCGTCGGCGGGCGGCGCGATCGCGCTCGGTGGCGTCGAGTGGATCGCGACCATCCGCGCGCACACCGGCCCGGTGCACGCCGAGGCCGCCGCACGGCTCCTGCTGCTCGACGCCACGCTGGTCGCGATCCTCTGGCTCGCGCTCCTGCCGCTGTGCGCGATCGCCGCCGCCACGCCGCGCCTCGTGCGCGCGCTCGCCGACGGTACGACCCGCGCCGCCGCTGCCCCGCGCCTGCTCTCGGCGCCGACACGGTGGGCGCCGCGCGTCGCACCGACGGTGCTCGCCATCGGGCTCGCGGTCGTGACGTACGGCGTCGTCGTCACGTGGTCGGGCGCGTACCTCTATCCCCGGTACAAGGAGCCCGTCCTCTTCGCGCTCCTGCTCGCGGTGTTCGCGCTCGTCGTCCTCCTCGGCGGCGCGCTCGGCGCACGCATCGCGGCCGCCGCCTTCGAGCGCGCGCGCGCACCGCTGGCGCGGCGCTGGCCACGCGTGATGGCGTGGACGCCGCTCGGCTCGCCGTGGTTCGCGTTCGCGATCTTCTGCGTGCTGGTCGTGGTCGCGCTGAACGTCACCGGCAAGCACCATCCGCATCTGCGCCCGGTGTGGCCGTGGCGCCGGATGCTCGCGCTGGTCGCGTTCCTCGGCGGCGCCGGCCTGCAGCTCGAGATCGCCGCGCGCTGGCCGGCCCGCCGCCGCACGCGCCGCATCGGGCTCCTCGCGGCCCTGCCCGCGCTCGTGCTCGTGCCGCTCACGCTGGTGCGCTGCGGCGGCGAGCCCGAGGTGAAGTACCTCGCCGTGACCGCGTCGCCCACGCTGGCCACCGCGATCGACTTCGTGCGCAAGGCCAACGACCTCGACGGTGACGGGTTCGGCTCGCTGCTCGGCGAGAACGACTGCTCGCCGCGCAAGCGCACCATCCGCCCCGGCGTGCGCGACCTGCCCGACAACGGCATCGACGAGAACTGCGACGGCCGCGACTTCTCGATGCGCGACCTCATCCAGCCCAGCGGCCCGTCGATGCCGGTGCCGCCCGCGTTCCAGAAGCAGTGGAACGTCCTCTTCATCACGATCGACACGGTCCGTTACGACTACACCTCGTTCGGCGGCCGCAAGACCGGCCCCAAGAAGCGCGACACGACCCCGCGCCTGGCCGAGCTGGTGTCGCGTTCGACGTCGTTCACGTTCGCGAACGCGCCGTCGGCGGGGACCATGGCCTCCGTGCCGGCGATCGTGACCAGCAAGTTCTTCCACTCGGGCATCGGCCTCGACGAGAAGAACATCAAGCCCGGCATGCCGCCGCGCCTCAAGAAGGACAACACCACGATCGCGGAGATCATGAAGCGCGGCGGCTACGCCACCGGCGCCATCCTCACGCACGAGTACTTCAACGACTGGGGCCTCGAGCAGGGCTTCGACGAGTACGACAACGAGATCGGCAAGACCCACGATCCGTGGCGCGTGAGCGCGAACCGCGTCACCGATCGCGCGCTGGCGTGGATCGCGCGCCGGCCCTACGGCAAGTGGTTCCTGTGGACGCACTACCTCGACCCGCACGCGCAGTACGTCTCGCACCCGGGCGAGCAGTCGTGGGGCGACGGTCAGGAGGAGCTCTACGAAGGCGAGCTGCACTACACCGACAAGCAGATCGGGCGGCTCCTCGACGAGCTGGTGCGCCTGCCGGGCGGTGACCGCACGATCGTGGTGATCACGAGCGACCACGGCGACGCGTTCGGCGAGCACGGCTTCTTCGGGCACGCGGTCGCGCTCTCGAAGGAGCTCATCCACGTCCCGCTCATCATCTACGTGCCGGACAACCCGCCGCACGCGATCGGCGGCGCCGTGTCGAACCTCGACGCGCTGCCGACGGTGGCCGCGCTGTGCGGCATCGACGTCAGCGACCTCTCCTTCGAGGGCAAGAGCCTCGTGCCGCAGATCTTCTATGGCAAGGAGGAGCCCGACCGCGCGGTGTTCTCCGAGACCAACTATCCCAACCCGCTGCGCGCCGCGGTCACGAGCAAGTGGAAGCTCATCTACAACATGAAGGGCAACTTCCACGAGCTCTACGATCTGACCAAGGATCCGCTCGAGAAGGTGAACGTGGCGTCGCGCGAGAAGACGGGCATGGAGGTCATGCGCCCGATCCTCGACGCGTGGCTCGAGCGCGTCGTGTTCTCGCGCGACGCGTCGATGAGCCAGGCCGCGATGCGCATGAGCAAGGTGCTGCTCGCCTCGCTGCCGGTGCCGACGCATCCGACGCCGGGGCTCACGCTGGACGATGGCGCGATCGAAGTGGTCGGCTTCGACACGACGTCGGTCGCGACGGGCCAGAAGCCGTCGGTGGTCGTGTTCATGAAGGTGGTGCGCCGCCCGAAGCGCGCGCTCAAGTTCGGCGCCGTGCTCTGGGGCGTACCGACGGAGACCGACGCCGGCGCGACCGCGCTCGGCGGCGAGCAAGCGCGCTCGCTCCTGCGCGTCACGCTCGACGGCCTCCTGCCGAGCGATCGCTGGAAGCCGGGCGAGATCATCCGCGAGGAGCTGCAGGTCACGATGCCGGCGACCTGGACGCAGCCGTTCGCGGCGGTCGGGCTCGTGGCCAGCGGCGCCGACGGAACGTCCTCGTGGCAGGGCGCGATCCACCCCGGCGGCGACACGTCCCTCGGGTTCCTGGGCGTCGTGCCCGTGGCGGGCGCCAAGCCTGCGGAATCGCCCACGTTGGCGCCGGGCGGCCCGATGCCGACGTTCACGCCCAAAGCCCCCCAAGGGATGTAAGCGCGCTCCGGCGCGTATTACGATTGCGCCATGATCACCGACCTCGCGAGCTACTTCTTCCACCAGGCCCGCGTCCGGGAAGAGGAAGCGGGTCACGTCTACGAGCCGGTGATCGGCATCGTCACGGACATCAAGGACGAGGGAAAGCTTTGCCGCGTGAAGGTGAAGATCCCGAGCCTGCCGATCCAGGACAACACGTGGTGGGCCACGTGGGTCTCGATCGGCGCCGGCAAGGATCGCGGCTGGTTCAGCCTGCCCGAGGTCGATGACGAGGTGCTCATCATGTTCGAGCACGGCGACATCGGACGCCCGGTCATCGTCGGCGCGCTCTGGAACGGCAAGGACAAGCCGCCGAGCGACAACAAGGACGGCAAGAACAAGCTGCGCATGTTCAAGTCGAAGTCGGGCAACAAGGTCACGCTCGACGACGACAAGGGCACCATCACGCTCGAGGACGGCGGCGGCAAGGGCATCGTCACGATCGACAAGACCAACAAGGTCACCTTCGAGGCGAAGGAAGGCGACACGACCTACCAGGCCAAGGACGAGGTCATCATCCTCGCCAAGGAAATCTCGATCGAGTCGAAGCAGGGCACGCAGTTCGCGATCGGCTCGCAGGGCATGAAGCTCACGGGCAAGGACGTGAACATCAAGGCCAAGGGCCTCATCAAGATCGACGCCCCGAAGACCGAGCTGAATGGCAGTGCGAGCGACGCAGCGAAGGCCGAAGGCACCGTCGAAGAAGTGCCGGACCCGCTGAAGTAGCCGCCGCAGCCGCAGCGTTGCGGCGGCGGGGAATCGCGCGCGCCACCGGAGGCGCGCTCGGTCCCACCGCGCGTCTGCGGCATTCCGAGAGTCCGCCTGCCGTGAGTGCACCGCAGACGCAGACGCAGAGGCAGAGGCAGAGGCAGACGCGGACGCGGACGCGGACGCAGGCGACGGTCCGGTGGTCAAGGCCATGAACGCGTGAGCGCGCAGGAAGGACTGCTTCTCGTCGGGATCATCCGGACAGACATCGGGCACGCGATCGTGGAAGCGGGCATCCATCGTCGCCTGCAGCCGTGCCGACACCAGCCACCCCGACTCCGGATCCAACTGGCCGCTGAACCGCCACATCCCCGTCGCACGATCGAACCACGTCCGCATCCCGACCTGGCGCTGCTGCGCCGCCAGCCGGTCGACACCATCGGAGGCGTCGAAGTCGCGCACCCACCGCTCGACCATGACACGCAGCTCGTCGGGCGTGAGGCGGGCTGCCTCGATGGCGATTTGCGCGCCGCGCTCCTGGGAGAACCGCTCCCGTCGGTCGGCCGGGAGCCGCGACAGCGTCTGGGAGACGACGTCGACGTGCTCCGCGGACACACCACCGGA
>DATLEB010000104.1:0-114698 GCA_035525615.1 Kofleriaceae bacterium
CCGATGGTTGCCGTGCAAGCTCAGGACGACCTGCGTCGCGTGCTCGACGACGAAGGACGCGTGCTTCCGGGCGCGCGCGTCCCCGAGGTCGCCGACGAGACGCTCCGCAAGATCTTCGACTGCATGTCGCTCGTGCGCATCATGGACGACCGCATGATGCGGCTCCAGCGGCAGGGGCGGCTCGGCTTCTACATGAAGGCCATCGGCGAGGAGGCGACCCACTTCGCGATCGCGCCGCTGCGCCTGAGCGACTGGGTCTATCCGAGCTACCGCGAGCAGGGCACGTGGTTCTGGCGCGGCTACACGATCAAGACGTTCATCAACCAGCTGTTCGGCAACGTCGAGGATCCGGTCAAGGGCCGGCAGATGCCGGTGCACCACTCGGCGAACTGGCTGAATCTCGTGTCCATCAGCTCGCCGGTCGGAACGCAGATTCCGCAGGCGGTGGGCTCGGCGTACGCCGCGAAGGTGATGGGCAAGGACGACGTGTCGATGGTGTTCTTCGGCGAGGGCACCTCGTCGACGGGCGAGTTCCACGTCGGGATGAACTTCGCGGGCGTCTGGAAGGCGCCGTGCGTGTTCATCTGCCGCAACAACGGCTGGGCGATCAGCGTGCCGCGAGAGAAGCAGACCGCGGCCAAGACGTTCGCGTCGAAGGCGGTCGGCTACGGCATGCCGGGCATCCGCGTCGACGGCAACGACATCCTCGCGATGCTGCAGGTCGCCGGCGAGGCCATCGACCGCGCGCGCGCCGGTGAGGGCCCGACGCTCATCGAGGCGCTGACGTACCGCGTGCAGGGTCACTCGAGCTCGGACGATCCGTCCGTGTATCGCGATCCCAAGGAGCCCGAGATCTGGGAGAAGCGCGATCCGCTCAACCGCATGCGCAACTACATGCGCCATCGCGGGCTGTGGGACGAGGCGTGGGAGCGCGACATCACCGAGAAGTACAACCAGGACATCACCGACGCGCTGGCGGCGTCGGATCAGCTGGGCGCGCCGCCCATCGAGTCGATGTTCGAAGACGTGTACGAGGACCTGCCGTGGCATCTGCGCGAGCAGCGCGACTGGCTGATGCAGCAGGCGCGCACCCGTTCACCGCACTTCCACGGCTAGTCGGCAGGAGTCTTCGATGCCCGTCATGAACATCATCCAGGCCGTGAACGACGCGCTGCGCACGCAGATGCGCGTCGAGCCCAAGACCGTCGTGCTCGGCGAGGACGTCGGCAAGTTCGGCGGCGTGTTCCGCGCGACCAGCGGTCTGCACGAGGAGTTCGGCGCCGAGCGCGTGATCGACACGCCGCTCGCCGAGGCCGGCATCATCGGGACGGCGATCGGCATGGCCTTGTACGGCCTGCGTCCCGTGCCGGAGATCCAGTTCAGCGACTTCATCTTCCCGGCGTTCGATCAGATCGTGAACGAGCTGGCCAAGTTCCGGTATCGCTCGGGCGGCCAGTATCCGTGCCCGGTCGTGATCCGCACGCCGATGGGTGGCGGCATTCGCGGCGGCCACTACCACTCGCAGTCGCCCGAGGCGCTGTTCATCCACACGCCGGGGCTGAAGGTCGTCGCGCCGTCCAATCCGTACGACGCGAAGGGGTTGCTCCTGGCGTGCCTGCGCCAGAACGACCCGGTGCTCTTCATGGAGCCCAAGCGCATGTACCGCGCGAGCAAGAACGAGGTGCCGGAGGGCGAGTACACGCTCGAGATCGGCAAGCTCAACGTGGTGCGCGAGGGCACGCAGATCACGCTGATCGCGTGGAGCGGCATGGTGTCGATCGCCGAGGAGACCGCGGCCAAGGCCGCCGAGGCCGGCATCTCGGTCGAGGTGCTCGACCTGCGCTCGCTCATGCCGTTCGACATCGACGGCCTGCTCGCGTCGGTGAAGAAGACGGGGCGCGCGGTGATCGTGCAGGAGGCGCCGCGCACGTGCGGCTTCGCCAGCGAGCTCATCGCCAGCATCCAGGAGCGCGCGATGGAGTACCTCGAGGCGCCGATCATGCGCGTCTGCGGGTTCGACACGCCGTTCCCGTACACGCTCGAGCACGTGTACATGCCCCACGCCGATCGCGTCCTCGGCGCGATCCGCCAGACGCTGGAGTGGTGAGATGGCGTTCGACTTTCACCTGCCCGACATCGGCGAAGGCGTCGTCGAGGGCGAGATCGTCCAGTGGAAGGTCGCCGAGGGCGACGTGGTCAAGCTCGACCAGCCGATGGTCGAGGTGATGACGGACAAGGCGACGGTGGAGATTCCGTCGCCGCGCGCCGGGCGCATCGCGAAGATCAACTACCCGGCCGGGCAGATCTGCCCGGTCGGCAAGGTGCTGGTCGTCATCGACGACGGCGGCGCCGGCGTGTCGAAGAGCGCGAACGGCAATGGCCACGGGCATCATGCGGCTCCGGCGGCGGTGCACGCGGCTCCGGCCGGGGCGGCGGCCGCTCAGCCCAAGGCGCCGGAGACGGCGCAGACGCTTCCGATCACCGTCATCGATGCGACCGCGGGTCGTCAGCGCGCCCTGGCGACGCCGGCGACGCGACGGCTCGCGCGGCAGATGGGCGTGGAGCTCGCGCACGTGGCGCCGACCGGCAAGCGCGGCCGCATCACCTCGGAGGATGTGAAGCGCACGGCGGCCGGTGGACCTGCGCCGGGCGGCGCCGAGTCGCACGCGATGGTGCCCGCCAAGGCCTACGCCCCGGCGTTCGCCCCTCTGGCGATCGCCAAGGGCGGCGACGAGGAGCGCATCCCGCTGCGTGGCATGCGCAAGCGCATCGCGGAGACGATGACGCGTTCGGTGCACACGGCGGCGCACTTCACGTACGTCGAGGAAGTCGACATGACCGAGCTGGTCACGGTGCGTGATCGGGCGCGGTCGCGCGCGGCCGATCGCGGCGTCAAGCTGACCTACCTGCCGTTCATCGTGAAGGCGGTGGTGTCGGGCCTGAAGAAGTGGCCGATGCTCAACGCGTCGCTCGACGAGACCACGCAGGAGATCGTCCGCAAGAAGTACTACCACGTCGGGATCGCGGCTCAGGGCCCGCAGGGCCTGGTCGTCACGGTTGTCCGGGATGCGGACAAGCGGTCGATCTTCGACCTGGCGCGCGAGATCGACCGGCTCGGCGAAGCGGTGCGCAACGGCACCGCGACGCGTGACGATCTGACCGGCTCGACGTTCACGATCTCGTCGCTCGGTAAGCTGGGTGGCGTGATGGCGACGCCGATCATCAACTTCCCCGAGGTGGCGATCGTCGGCGTGCACAAGATCGAGGAGAAGCCGGCGGTGCGCAATGGCCAGATCGTGGCGCGCCACCTGATGAACCTGTCGATCAGCGTCGACCATCGCCTCGCGGACGGATGGGACGGAGCGATGTTCCTCCAGGACGTGAAAACGCTCCTCGAAGATCCGACGACCATGTTCATGGAGATGATCTGAACGTGGTGGCGCCGGTGATGAGCAAACCCGGCGCCGGACCGGAAGTATATTTCGACGGCGACGACGAGAGCCGGGCGCGCGGGCTGTACCAGCTGCTGCGCGAGGACGGAACGCTCGTCGGTGATGTGCCCTGGCTCGATCGCGCGATGGCGCGGCGGCTGTACGACGGGATGCTCACCATCCGCGTGACCGACGCGCGCATGATGGCGCTCCAGCGCCAGGGCCGCATCGGATTCTACGGCGAGGCGATGGGCCAGGAGGCGGCGGTGGTCGGCTCGGCGGCGGCGTCGTTGCCGGACGACTGGATCATCCCGGCGCTGCGCGAGGCGGGCGTCGGCCTCTTCCGCGGGATGACGCTCGACAGCTACCTGGCGCAGATCTTCGGCAACGCGGCCGACCCGACCAAGGGCCGTCAGATGCCGTGTCACCCGTGCGACAAGGCGACCAACTACGTCGTCATGTCGTCGTGCGTGTCGACGCAGATCCCGCACGCCGTCGGCGTGGCGATGGGCATGAAGATCCTCGGCCACGGGGGCCGCTGCGCGTTCGGCTACATGGGCGACGGCGGCACGAGCGAGGGCGACTTCCACGTCGCGATCAACTTCGCCGGCGTCACGCGCGCGCCGGTGGTGCTGATCTGCCAGAACAACCAGTGGGCGATCTCGACGCCGGGCAAGACGCAGACCGCCGCCGACACCATCGCGCTCAAGGCGATCGGCTACGGCGTCCCGCCCATGCGCGTCGACGGCAACGACGTCCTCGCCGTCTACGACGCGTGCTCTCGCGCCGCATCTCGCGCTCGCGCCGGTGGCGGCCCGACGTTCATGGAGCTGTTGACGTATCGCGTCTCGGCTCACTCCTCCTCCGACGATCCCTCTCGCTATCGCGACGAATCGGTGACCGACGTCTGGAAATCAAAAAAGGATCCGCTGCGCCGCATGCGCACGCTCCTCGAGCATCGCGCATGGCTCGCCCCCGGCGAATCCGACGAGCTCGCCGCCTCGATCGAAGCTCGCGTCCGCGAGTGCATCGCGAGGCAAGAGCAGATCGGCCCACCGCCAAAGGCCTCCCTCTTCGACGACGTCTTCGAATCGCCCACCTGGCTCCTCGCCGAGCAATCCCGCACCCTCTGAGGGGTCTCTCTCCTGGGTCGCAAGATCGCGCGATCGCAGCGCTATTCGGCCCCAATGTGTTCCCCCCCCCGAACACATTGGGTTGTAATTCCTCAGTCTTCCTGAGTGCTTGCGACCCAGGAGAGTGACCCCTCGTCAGGGCGTGCACAACCGCATCACATAGAGCTCGTCTTCGGGGGCGCCGTGCTCGACCCAGAGGAGGAAGGCTTTGTTGTCGCGGGAGATGAGGTCGTGCGCGACGACGCGTGAGCTGGCGTAGACGTCGGAGGGCGGAATCGCGGGGACGGAGGCGCCGGAGGGGTCGAGGAGGGTGCGGCCGAGGCGGCCGCCGGCGACGGCGTAGGCGTACCAGGTGCCGTCGGAGGTGGCGGCGACGCGCGGGTTCGCGGCGACCATGGTGCTGTCGCCGAAGACGCTGCGCTCGGCGGGGAGCGCGGCGACGGAGACGTTGCCGGCGGTGGTCCAGACCTGATCGTTGTCGCAGTTCCAGCCGGCGACGACGTTGGAGGACGACGGCGCGCTCGCGATCGAGAGGTTGTGGCAGGTCATGGCCACGGTGCGGAGCGAGCCGTCGAGGGTCCAGTCGTCCTGGAAGGCCCCGACGGTGCACTGGCTCGTCGTCCCCGCGTAGGCCGCGAAGCCGGAGCCGTGCTTGACGGCGCCGACACTCTCCGGAACGAGCGAGCCGTCACCGACGATGATCTGGTATGGCGCGTCGACCAGATCGCCGTCGCGATCGACGGTGAAGCGGTACGCGGACGTGCCGTTCACGCCGACCACGACGAACTGATCGTCGTCCCCATCGGCGACGAGGAAGTTGTGGCCGCGCGCTAGCTTGGTGTCGACGTACGCGGTGTCGCCGTTGCCGTAGCCGTACTCGGACAGGTCGAGGATGGCCATGCGGCTGTTCGCGTCGTCCGCGACCGCGAGCTGCACCAGATCGCCGAGCGCCGCGACCGACACGTCCGCGGTCGACGTATCGACGACGTGACCGCGCGTCTGGATGTTCTCGATGCCGCCCGTGGCGTCGACGGCGATGCCGGTGGCGTACAGGGCGCCGTGACCGAGCTGGTACACCGCGACCATGCCGGTCGCCGTCGCCGTGACGTCGAGCGCATACCGCGGCGGTGGCGACGCCGACGGTGCGCCGAGCTGCGCGACGAGCACCGGCGAGTCGCATGGCGTCGGCGTGAAGTTGCCCGCGCGATCGACGGGCGTGTCGACACCACCGTCGCCGTCCTCGGCGAGCGCGTCGAATCCGATGCGGCCACATCCGCCCGCGAGGGCCGCGACGACGAACAGCCCGTGCGCGCCGCCCGTCAGGGGACGCATAGCTTCATCGCCCAGAGCTCGGTGCGCGTCGCCTGTTCGATCCAGAACAGGAACGCGGTGTCGCCGTGCACGGCCAGATCGTACGCCTTGATCGCCGATGACGTGCGCACGGTGGACGGCCCCAGCCCCTGCGCCGTGTTGCCGGTCGCGTCGAGGAGCGTGCGGCCGATGCGCCCGCCATCCAGCTGGTACGCGTACCAGACGCCCTCGGTCGTCACGGCCAGGCGCGGGTTCGACGCGGTGTCGGGCGAACCGCCCGCGACCGACCGCTCCGCAGGCAGAGCGCCCGACAGGTCGCCCGCCGTCACCCACACCTGCTGGTTGTCGCAGTTCCAGCCGGCGACGACGTTGGTCGCGCCCGGCGCTGCCACGGCGCTCGCGTTGTGGCACGTCATCGCGATCGGCTGCGAGCTTCCGATCGCCGCGAACGACGCGTCGGTCTTCTTCACGTCGCAGTTGCTGCTGTTGCCCGTCATGAAGACGTAGTCGCCGCCGATGAGCGTGGCGCCCGCGCTCTCGGTTCCGACAGCGAATGCCGCATCGGGCCCGGTGCGCGGATGGATGTCGTAGTCGCGCGTGTAGATGTTCGTGGCCGAGCCGTTCGAGCCGAGCACGAGGAAGATGCTGTTCGTCGGGTCCGCCGTGACGAACGCGTGGCCGTACGCGCGATCGGTATCGATGTACTTCTGCGACGAGCGCTCGAGGCCGCGCTCGTTCAGCGCGAAGAGCCGGATGCCGGGGCCCGCCGTGTCGTCGATGCCGAGCATCGCCGCGTTCCCGATCGCCGCGATCGACATCGTCCCCGACGTCGCGTTGGGCTCCACCAGCGTCTGCGGCTGGATCACGTCGAGATACGGCCCCGGGTGCACCTGGATGCCCGTCGCGTTCACGTCGTCACCGCCTGCGCTCCACGCGACCAGGAAGCCGGTGTTCGTGCCGGCGACGTCGATGCCGTAGAAGGTCGCCGCCTGCGCCAGCCCGAAGTCCTGGACCATCACAGCCTGGCCGCAGATGGCCTGCACACCGGGCGGCGCGTCGCCATCGGCCGCGTCCGCTGCGTCGGTGTCGTCGGCGGCGTCGACGTCGTCGTCCGGGAGCGCCTCGTAGCCCACCCGACCGCAGCCCGCCGCCGCGCCGGAGGCGACGACCAACAACAGGCTGGCCAGCGCGGGAGCACGCATCCGCACCGAGGGTACCACCTGTGCTAAACGAAGCGCATGTCCGAATCGCGTTACGACGCTGTCGTCATCGGTGCCGGCCCGGGTGGATATCCGACGGCGATTCGCCTCGGTCAGCTCAAGGTCAAGACCGCGATCATCGAGCGCGAGTACATGGGCGGCGTGTGCCTCAATGTCGGCTGCATCCCGTCCAAGGCGGTCATTCACGCCGCCAAGACGTTCGAGAAGATCGGGCACGCCGACACGATGGGCATCAGCGTGGCGAAGCCCACGCTCGACATGACCAAGCTGCAGGGATGGAAGGGCGGAGTGGTGCAGAAGCTCACCAGCGGCGTGCGGACCTTGCTCAAGGGTAACGGCGTCGACGTGATCGACGGTACGGCACGTCTCGGCAAGTCCGGTCCCGACGGGCACCGCATCACGGTGCAGACTCAGAAAGGTGAGCAGACGATCATCGCGAAGAACGTGGTGCTGGCCACGGGCTCGCGGCCGTTCGAGATTCCGGGCTTCAAGACCGACCAGAAGCGCATCCTCGACTCGACGGGTGCGCTCGCGCTCGATCACGTGCCGCAGCGCATGGTGGTGATCGGCGGCGGCTACATCGGCCTCGAGCTCGGCATGGTGTACGCGAAGTTCGGCACCAAGGTCACCGTGGTCGAAGCACTGCCGTCGATCCTCGCGTCGATGGACAAGGACTGCGTCGCCGTCGTGGCGCGCAAGCTGAAGAAGATGGGCGTCGAGGTGATGCTCAAGGCCAAGGCCAAGAGCTGGGAGGACAAGGGCGACCGCGCCGTCCTCACCGTCGAGCTCGAGGGTGGCGGCAGCGCGACCATCGACACCGATGTCATCCTGGTGTCGGTCGGGCGGCGCCCCAACAGCGAGAACCTCGGCCTCGACGTCGCCGGCGTGACGATGGGCAAGGGCGGCTTCGTGACGGCGGACGATCAGCTGCGCACCAACGTCGGCGGCATCTACGCCATCGGCGATCTCATCGGCGGCATGATGCTCGCGCACAAGGCGACCAAGGAGGGCGAGGTCGTCGCCGAGATCATCGCCGGCCACAAGGCGGCGATGGACATCCGCACCATCCCGGCGGTCGTGTTCACCGATCCCGAGATCGCGTCGGCCGGCCTCACCGAGGACGAGGCCAAGGCCAAGGGTCACGACGTGAAGGTCGGCAAGTTCCCGTTCGCGGCGCTCGGCCGCGCGCTGTCGGTGAACGACACCGACGGCTTCGCCAAGGTCATCTGCGACGCGAAGTCCGAGGAGATCCTCGGCGTGCACATCGTCGGCAATGGCGCGAGCGATCTCATCAGCGAGGCGGCGCTGGCAATCGAGATGGGCGCCGTCGTCCAGGATCTCAACCTCACGATCCACCCGCACCCGACGCTGTCGGAGGCGGTCCGCGAAGCCGCGGCAGCCGCGATCGGCGAAGCGGTTCACATCATCAATCGGTAGCGCTGGCCCTGCGGGCCAGTGATATCGAGGCCTCGGGCGCCGCGGGCTTCAGGCCTCACAGACGGAGACGGAGACGGAGACCGAGAAGTGGCTACAGCCCGAGGTACGGCGCGTAGTAGTAGAGGTCGAGCGCGCCGGCCTCGAGCCAGATCCAGGCGGAGAGGAGCGCGAGGCCGGGCGAGCTCGTGCGGCGGTGCGCGGCGCGAGCGAGGGCGATGCCGAGCAGGAACAGCGCGAAGGTGATGCCGTGCGGGATCTCCGTCGGGCGCACCAGCGGCCACACGTCTCGGATGTCGACCTGATCGGCGTCCCCGTACGAGCTGACCTTCATGGCGAAGATCGAGCCGTCGCGGCGGCGCTCGACGAGGATCCAGCCGCCGTCGGCGTCGCTGAACCCTGCAGCGCGCGGTGCGACCAGCGGCCACGTCTCGAAGCGCGGGCGGCGCTCGGAGGGAACGTCGGACGCATCGCGCGTCAGGACGCGGGCACCGACGAGGCGGGTCTCGTGCACCTGGATGAGGACGGGATCGCCGGCGACCCAGCCATGGATCCCGGACTTCAGGTGCGGTCCCGACGAGAACGAGCCGTGGCCGTGCGAGCCTTCCGAGAGATCCTCCGTCGGCGCGTCGAGGATCGGAAGCGGCTCGAGCGGACCCGTCCGCAGCGCGGCGATCATGTGCTCGGCGCGCCAACCGCGCAGCCCGCCGTCGGGCGTGAGGGCGCCGTAGGTCGTGAAGTCGTCGACCGTCGGGCCGGGCACGAAGATCCGCAGCGACACGATCGGGAAGACGACGCCGAGGAAGACCGCGGCGACGGTCTGTGCGTGCTTGCCGGTGTAGATGAACCCCGGCGGGCCGCGCACCGCGCGCACGAACGCGGCCATCATGGCGGGGCCGAGGCGGCCGCCGAGGTACACACCCAGCGCGATCACGACGGCGAGCGCGTTGCCCGAGCCATCGTCGCTGCAGCCCTCGCCGGCATGCGGATTCGCCGGCGCCGCGACGGGAAGCGGACGGTCGAACAGGAGCAGGAGCTGCGGGCTGAGCGCCACGACCGTCATCGCGCCGATGACGAACACGAGGCCCGCGTGGTAGCCGCGGCCGCGCACCGGCGTGTAGGCGTGCGCGCCGCGCAGCTCCCAGAACGCCGCGACCACGCCTGCGGCGAGGCACGCGACGATCGGGACCAGGAAGGTCACCGATCAACAGTACGCCGGTTCAGGCGAGCGCGGCCCCGAGCGCGGACGCGAGCGTCGGGTGCGTGAACGGGAACCCCAGCTGCTCGAGCGCGCCGGGGACGACGCGGCGGCCCTCGAGCAGGTACTCGGCGAGCTCGCCACCGACGGCGACCTTGAGCGCGAAGGCCGGGACCGGCAGCCACGACGGGCGCCCCATCGCCTTGCCGAGCGCGCGCGCGAGGTCGCGGTTGCGCGTGCTCTCCGGCGCGACGAGGTTGACCGGACCGCTGTAGCGCGCGTCGTGCGCGGCGGCGGCGTACGCGGCGACCGCGTCGGCGAGCGAGATCCACGAGAACCACTGCTCGCCCGAGCCGATGCGTCCGCCTCCGAACAGCTTGAAGGGCGTGGTCATCTTCTGGAGCGCCTCACCCGGCCCGATCACGACGCCGGTGCGCATCCGCACGACGCGCACGCCGAGCGCCTCCGCCGCGGCTGCCTCCTTCTCCCACTCGGCGCACACGCGCGCCAGGAACGAGTCGCCCGACGGCGCCGCCTCGGGCACGGGATCGTCGTCGTCGAGCTGGCGATTCGCGAACCCGTAGTAGTCGGCTCCCGACGCCGAGACCAGCGCCTTCGGCCGCCGATCCGCCGGCATCGCGGCGATGCCCTCGACGATCACGCGCGTCGACTCGACGCGGCTGTCGCGGATCTTCTGCTTCTGCTGCGCATCCCAGCGCCTGCCCGCGATCGGCTCACCGGCGAGGTGCAGGACCGCCGCCGCGCCGCGCAGCTGCTCGAGCCACGGCCCGGGCGTCTCGAGCTCCGCCGCGACGATCGACGGCGCCGTCCCGAGCGCCTTGGTCGCGCGCGCCGCGTCGCGCACGAGCGCGATGACGGTGTCGCCGCGATCGACGAGCGCCTTCACGAGCGGACGCCCCACCATCCCCGTCGCGCCGGTCACGACGACCGTCGCCACTACAGCACCGCTCCGTGCCCACGCCCGGGATACACGGCGTCGGCGATGAGCGCCGTGACGTACGCCTTCGCGGTCCGGCACGCCTCGACCAGCGACAGCCCCGCCGCCAGGTTGCACGCGATCGCGCTCGACAGCGCGCACCCCGTCCCGTGGATCGGTCCGTCCGTGACGAAGCGCGGCGCGCTCAGCACCTCGTGGCCGTCCGGCGTCACGAGCACGTCGATCGACTCGCCCGCGTCGCCCCAGTGCCCGCCCTTCACGAGCACCGCACCCATGCCGCGCTGGTAGAGCGCCATCCCGGCCGCGACCGCGTCGCCGACCGAATCGATCTGGATCCCCGTCAGCGCGTGCGCCTCGTCGGAGTTGGGCGTGAACAGCGTCACGTGCCCGTCGAGCAGCTCGATCGCGCGCCCCGGATCGCCGTCGTACAGCCGGATGCGCCCCGCCGTCGCGCGCAAGACGGGATCCCACACCACCGGCGCCGACGTCAGCTCCAGCGCGCGCGCGACCTCGTCGGTGATCTGTTCGCTGCCGAGCATTCCGATCTTCACCGCCGCCACCTCCACGTCCGTGAGGATCAGGCGCAGCTGATCACCCACGATCGTCGCCGCCACCGGGTTCGCCGCGCGCACCTCGGCCGTCGATTGCTCCGTCAGCCCCGTCGCCACCGCCATCGGGCGGCAGTCGTGCTGCTCGCACACGCGCACGTCCGCGACGAGCCCTGCCCCGCCCGACGGATCGAGCCCCGCGATCACGAGGACGTTGGGCCGCGTCACTCGAACGCTGCGATGCCCGTGACGTCCTGGCCGACGACGAGCGTGTGGATGTCGTGCGTGCCCTCGTACGTGTAGACGCTCTCGAGGTTCAGCATGTGGCGTCCGCACTGGTACTCGTCGGTGACGCCGTTCGCGCCGAGGATGTCGCGGGCGTCGCGCGCGATGTTGCGCGCCAGGTTCACGTTGTTGCGCTTGGCCAGCGACACGTGCGCCGGGCGCATCGTGCCGGCTTCCTTCAGCCGCCCCATCTGCAGGCACATGAGCTGCGCCTGCGTGATCCCCGAGACCATGTCGACGAGCTTGTTCTGCACCAGCTGGTAGCCGGCGATCGGCCGCGAGAACTGCACGCGGTCCTTGGCGTACGAGAGCGCCTCGTCGTAGCAGGCCATGGCCGCACCGATGACGCCGAAGCAGATGCCGAACCGCGCCTGCGACAGGCACGACAGCGGCCCGCGCATCCCGCTCACGCCGGGGAGGATCGCGTCGTCGCCGACCTCGCAGTCCTCCATGATGAGCTCGCTCGTCACGGACGCGCGCAGGCTCCACTTCCCGTGGATGTCGCGCGCCGTGAAGCCCTTCGACGTCGTCGGCACCAGGAAGCCGCGCACCACGCCGTCGAGCTTGGCCCACACCAGCGCCACCTGCGCGACGGTACCGTTGGTGATCCAGCGCTTGGTGCCGTTCAGCACGTAGCCGCCGGCCGTCTTCTTCGCCGTGGTCAGCATCCCCGACGGGTTCGAGCCGAAGTCCGGCTCGGTCAGGCCGAAGCACCCGACGAGCTGGCCCTTGGCCATCGCCGGCAGGTACGTCTCCTTCTGCGCGTCGGAGCCGAACGACCAGATCGGGAACATGACGAGGCTCGACTGCACGCTGCAGAACGAGCGGATGCCCGAGTCGCCGCGCTCGAGCTCCTGACAGATGAGGCCGTACGCCACCGGCGAGACGCCGGGGCAGCCGTAGCCGGTCAGCGACGAGCCGAGGAGGCCCATCTCGCCGAACACCGGCACGAGCTCGTGCGGAAACGTGCCGGCGGTGAAGTGCTTGCCGATCGATGGCATCACCCTCGCCGACACGAAGTCGCGCACGTTGTCGCGCGCCGCCCGCTCCTCCTCGGTGTAAAGCGCGTCGACGCCGAAGTAGTCCAGGCCGCGATACGAGCCGGTCGCCATGAGCGCGGTATACTTCGCGGACGATGTGGCGAGCAACCGTCGCCGTCGCTCTGGTGGCAGCACTGGCCGGCACCGCGGATGCGCGCCGGCGCACGATCACGCCCGCGGAGACGCTGGGCAAGGCGTACACGGCGTACGAAGCCGGCGACCTCGCCGGCGCGGCCACGCAGCTGAAGGGCCTGCGGGCCGACCAGCTCGTCAACCCTGACTACTTCTACTGGCTGCGCGGCCAGGTCGCGCTGCTCGAGGGTCGCCCGCGCGACGCCGCCGATGACTTCCGCGCCGTCGCCAGGCACCCCGGCACGCGCTTCGCCGGCGACGCCGCCTGGCGCCTCGCCGATTGCCTCTGGGACGCGGGCGACCGCGCCGCCGCCGCCAGGGAGTACAAGAAGCTCGTCGCCGCCGCCGGCGCCGAGGATCACGGAGACATCGGGACGGCGCGCTATCGCATCGCGGTCACGTCGAGCGGCGGCGCGCGCAAGGCCGGCCTGCGCGACTTCTTGCGCGGATATCCGTCGCATCCGCTCGCCGCCGACGTCGAGCGCACGCTGGTCGCCGAGTTCGGCGCCGCCGCGGTCGCCTTCGACGCCGACGAGCGCATCCAGCGCTCGCAACGGCTGGTCGCCGCGCACCTGTGGCACGAGTCGGTCGCCGAGCTGATGCTCATCGGCGACGACGTCCCCGAGGCCACCAAGACGCGACGCGACTACTGGCTGGGCACGACGCTCTACAAGATGCGGCGCCGCTACGGCGACGCAGGCACGCTGCTCCTCTCGGTCGCGCCCAAGATGGACTCGGCCGAGGCGCTGTTTCACGGCGCGCGCGCGCTGTCACGCGCCGATCGCGACGACGACGCCATCAAGTGGTACCGCCAGGTCGTCGCCAAGTATCCGCGCACCGAGTGGGCCGAGGAGGCCCAGTACCTCACCGGCTGGCTCGAGTTCAACCGCGGCCGCTACCGCGAGGCGATCGGGCCGCTCGAGGAGACCATCCGCCGCTATCCGAAGTCGAAGTGGATGGACGACGCGCTGTGGTTCCTCGGCATGTCGCATTTCCTCCTCGGTGAGGACGCGGCCGCGCTGCCGCACCTCGACAAGCTGTCGAAGCGCGGCGCCTCGCTCGAGGGCGGCAAGGGGCTCTACTGGTGGGCGCGCACCAAGCAGCGCCTCGGCGCCACCGACGAGGCCGCCGCCGCGTACAAGCGCATCGTCGCGCGCTGGCCGTTCGCCTGGTACGCGCTCCTCGCGCAGGCGCGCTTGCGCGAGCTCGGTCAGCCCGTCGGTCCGTTCGGCGAGACGGCCCCGGCGCCGCGCGGACCGGAGGTGTCGAAGACGCTCGCGCCGCGCGTCGAGGCCGACGACGCCATCAAGCGCTTCGACGAGCTCGAGGCCGCCGGGCTCGACGTCGACGCCGGCAAGGAGCTCCGCCGCGCGGAGAAGTCGCTCCTCAAGCGTCACCCGCGCGCCGACGCGCTCGCCGTGCTCTTCGATCGCTACGGCCGGGGCTCGAACTGGAACCGACCATGGATGCTCGCGCTCGCCTACGACGGCGGCGCGCTCGACACGCCGGCCGACGGCCCGGCGCGCTTCTGGTGGCAGCACGCGTATCCCGAGGCCTACAAGACCCTCGTCGAGAAACACGCCGCCCTCGGCAAGAACCCGCCGTACTACCTCTACTCGATCATGCGCAAGGAGAGCGGCTACGACCCGCACGTCCTCTCCTACGCCGACGCGCAGGGCCTCATGCAGATGATCCCGGCGACGACGATCCGCGTCGCCAGGCAGCTCAAGCTCACGTACGCGCCGGGCGACCTGTACGAGCCCGACCTCAACGTGAAGACCGGTAGCTGGTACATCGGCAACCTGCTCCACAAGTTCAAGGGCCAGATCCCGCTCGGCGCCGGCTCGTTCAACAGCGGCCCGCGCCCGGTGATGAAGTGGCTCGATCAGAACGGCACGCGCCCCATCGACGAGCTGGTCGAGCTCGTGAGCTACCAGCAGACGCGCGAGTACATGAAGAAGGTCACGGAGAACTACGCGCGCTACGTCTACCTCTACACCGGCACGGTGTACGAGCAGCCGCTCGTCGCGGACCCGGACTACGCGAAGAACGACCTGACTTACTGATCCGGGCGCGCGTGCTACGTTTCGGCATGGCCAAGTACACGGGCACGGTGCAGCGCAGCGATCTCGAGGGTGGTCACTGGCTCCTGGTGACGGCCGACGGCGACCAGTACCAGCTCGACGGCGCGCGCGATCTCGTCGCGGGACAGAAGGTCGAGGTCGAGGGCAAGGTCGACAAGGAGGCCTTCGGCTTCGGCATGACGGGACCGATCCTGCGCGTCAAGAAGGTCACTCCCAAGAAGTGACGCGCGATCGCCAGCGAATTTTTTCGCGCGACATCGAGCTCGAGGCGCCTCCTGAGACCAGGAGGAATCGATGTCACCGCGTACCACGACGATCATCTCAGCTTCGCTCGCCGCAGCCCTCTCTCTCGCGCTCGGAGCCTGCGCGTCCGACGACGTCGGATTCCCCGATGGCGGCGGCAATGGAGGCAACGACGCTGCCGCCGTGACGTGCAGCGTGCCCGTCGGCTCGTGCAGCGACACGAGCAACAGCCTCTGCCAGGACTACGCCGGCATGGTCCCGGCCGGCACCGCGCAGCAGGAGTGCACCGCCGCCGGCAACACGTGGTCCAGCGCGCCGTGCTCGACGACGAACACGAGCGGCGGCTGCCGCTTCGAGCAGCCGGCGGGAACCGGCGGCACGTGGTGCGCGACCACGTGGTTCTTCCCGCCGACCACGACCGAAACCGTCATCGCGGCGTGCCCGGCCCCGGGCATCTACATCCCGCCGTCGTAGCCACTACGCGAGCCCGCGAGCTACGCGAGCCCGCGAGCTACTCGAGAACGATCTCGGTGCCCGCGGCGATGCCCGCGTCGGTCGGGCACACGACGGTGACCGACGGCGCTGCCACCGCGGTCGCGGTGCAGTTCGCCTTCGTGTCCGGCGTCGCCTTCACGGCCACGCGCACGGACGCGTCGACGGCCGGCACCTTGCCGGTGTAGCCCTGCGGCAGCGTGAACGTTGCCGTGAGGACCGGCGCCGGCGTCACCGTCGCGATCACCTGATCGGCGGTGGTGCGCTGGCCCTTGTTGATCTTCATCGTGACCACGCCGGCGACCGGCGCCTTCACGACGAGGCCTTCGGTCTGCGCGCGGATCAGATCGCGCTCGCCGACCTTCTGCTCGAGGCGCTTCGTGCGCTCCGCGATGATGTCCTCGTACGGCTTGGTCGGCCGGCCCACGGCGGCGGCCTCCGAGCGCTTCTTCTGCGCGTCGGCGATCTGCTTGGGGACGCGGTTGTCGATGTCGTAGTCGAGGCCGACGAGCTTCTGCTCGAGGGCCGGGTTGCCCTTGAAGCGCACGAGCTCTTCGCCGGCCGCGATGTTCGCGCCCTCCGCGGCCGAGGCGGCCACGATGCCGACCTGCCCCGCCGTGACGTCGGTCGCGGCGCCGACCATCTCCGTGAGCTGCGCGCTCGGAGGAGCCGGGGGCGGAGGCGGAGGCGGAGGCTGCGCCGCGGTTCCGGCCGACGCGCCCGAGGCACCGGTCGCACCCGAGGCCCCCGTCGTGCCCGTCGTGCTGGTCGAGTCCGACGTCTCCCAGGGCAGCGGCTTCTTGAGGACCTTGGTCCAGTAGTACCAGCCACCGGCGCCGGCCACGACGAGAAGCAGGAGCGCGACGAGCCAGAGGCTCGTGCTGCTCCGCTGCGCGGGAACTTCCTTCGCGGTCGAGGTCGGTGCCGTCTCGGGTGGCGCGACCGGCGGACGCTCCGACGTCGACTTCGGACGCGACACGCCGACGGGCGGACGCGGCAGCTCGACGGGCGGACGGGCGGCAGCCTCGGCGGCGGCGCGCTCGGCGGCCAGCCGTTCGGCCTGCGCCTTCTCGGCGGATTCGCGAGCGGCGTTGAGCCGCGCCTGCTGCGCCTCGCTCGAGTCGTCGAGCTCGGCCGCGAGCTCGGGTGGGATCTCGACGGCCTTCATCGACTTCGACGCACGCACCGCCTCCTTCACGTCGGAGGCGGAGATGGCGAGGTGGTCGCTCAGATCGACCGAGACCTCGTCGTCGTCGAACTCGGCGCCCGTCGCGGGACGCGGCAGGTTCGTCGGGCCGTCGTCCTCGGCGTCGGGACGCGACACCGGGCGCAGCTTCGGCGACGGGAGGTCGGCCGGCGGCGGCGTCGGGGCCTCGAACTCCATCACCACCTCGCGGTTGCTGCCGGAGGCGCCCAGCTCGGGCCCATCACCGAAGCTACCGGACGGCTCGGGGTGCGGAGCGGCGGCGCCGCCTGCCAGCCCGAGCTCGAAGTCGGACTTCGGCAGCGGGTCCATCCGCGTCGTCGTCTTCGTGTGATGGCCGAGCTCGATGTCCTCGGTCGTGCCACCACCGAACTGCGGGCGCGGCGCGCTCACGACGCCGTGCGCCAGCTCGGGATCGCCGATGGCCTCGCCGTCAGCTGCGCCGCTCGACAGGTAACCGAGCTCGCCGAGCGTGGTGATGACCTGCGCCAGCTCCTTCGTCGACGGCTCGATGCCGAGATCCTCTTTCGCCCACTGCACCAGCCCCGCCAGGTCGCGCGCTCCGTCCATTGCACACGCCAGCGAGTACTCGACCTCGAAGAAGCGGAAGCCGTTGCCGGTATCCGGATCGACGACGTCGATGTAGCGGTGGCCGCCTTCCTCGATGGGCTCGGCGACGAGATCGGTGCGGAACCGCGGACGGTCGATGATGGCCTGCATCGTCGCTCTTCAGCTCCCTCGCTTGAGCTCGGTCAGCACGAGCTTCGCGACCGCCTTGAGCGTGTCGAACACGCCCACGCCCTTCGTGGCGACGGCCTCGAACTGCGGAACCTTGGTCGGGTTGAGCGTCTCGGTCAGCTCCTCGAGGGGCGCGGAGTTGGGGAGGTCGCGCTTGTTGAGCTGGACGCAGTACGGAAGCTTGTCGAGGTCGTAGCCCTGCTCGGCGAGGTTGGTGCGCAGGTTGTCGAGCGACTCGATGTTCGCTTCCATGCGCTCGACCTGCGAGTCACCGACGAAGACCACGCCGTCGACGCCCTTCAAGATCAGCTTGCGGCTCGCGTCGTAAAAGACCTGACCGGGCACCGTGTACAGGTGGAAGCGCGTACGGAAGCCGCGGATCTCGCCGAGCGAAAGCGGGAGGAAGTCGAAGAAGAGCGTGCGCTCGGTCTCCGTGGCGAGGGAGATCATCTTGCCCTTCGCCTCGGGATTGGTCTTGTTGTAGATGTACTGCAGGTTCGTCGTCTTCCCGCAGAGACCCGGGCCGTAGTAGACGATCTTGCAGTTGATCTCGCGAGACGAGTAGTTGATGAAGCTCATTGCTCTTCGTCTCGGCTAATCGTTGAAGAGGTTGTCGATGTCGTCGTCGGTGATCTCCGCGAACACCGACGGCTGATTGCCCGACTCGCTCTTCTTGACGAGCACCTCGAGCACCTGCGTGAGCTCGACCGCCGCCTTGCGCACGCGCAGGCGAACCAGTCCGAGCGAGCTGCGCTCGTCGAAGAGCACGAGCAAGATCACGCGAGCACCGACGATCGAGATATGGACGTTCGTCTTCTCGCCCTCGTGGAACTGTCCCGCGAACTCTTTCTCGGCGAGCAACGACGCGATGCCGCCGGTGGCGGCCACGTTTCCGGCGGTCAGCGACGACAGCGACGTGACGTCGAGATGCTCGACCTCGCCGGACTGGGCGATCGCTTGACCGTTCTTGTCGATGACCAGAACCGCCTTGGCGTTCGAGTCGCGCTGGAGCACGTCACAGACCGCACTGATCTGATTCAGCTCCTCTTCGTACATCACCAGTTGGTTCGACATCGCTCCTTGAGCTCCCTGCCAGCAGGACCTAGGATCGTATGAGCGCTGGGTTCTTTCAACTAATCCGGGCAGATAACGTCAGAGCAGCGACCGCCCGGCCAGCGCGCGCGCGATCGTCGCCTGATCGGTGTACTCGAGGTCACCACCGACCGGCAGGCCGGTGGCGATGCGCGAGACCTTCACGCCGAGCGGCTTCATGAGGCGCGCCAGGTACATCGCGGTCGATTCGCCCTCGACGGTGGGTGCGGTTGCGATGATCACCTCCGCGACCGAGGTTCCGAGGCGGCGGACCAGCTCGGCGATGCGCAGATCGTCGGGGCCGATACCTTCGAGCGGCGAGAGCACACCATGCAGCACATGGTATCGGCCGCGGAAATGGCCGCCCCGCTCGATGGCGAGGACGTCCGAGGGCTGGGACACCACGCAGATCGTGTCCGGCTCGCGCCGGGTGTCGGCGCAGAGGCGACACGGATCGGTCTCGGTCAGCGTCATGCAGACCGAGCACAGGCCGATCTTCTCGGTGGCGTCGACGAGCGCCTGGGCCAGGTCTTTCACCTGCTGGCGCGGCGCGCGGATGAGGTGCATGGCCAGCCGCGTGGCGGACTTCTCGCCGATGCCGGGTAGGCGCGCGAGCTCCTGCACCAGCCGCTGGATGAGGTCTGCCATGGAGCCCGCCGGCTACGCCGGCTGCCTCCAGTCGATCGGTCGGCCTCGCCGCAGACGGCTCGTCCGATCTGTGTCTGAGAAGAGCGCTCGCATTCGCTCGCTGGGCTAGAAGGGCAGGCCGCCCGGCATTCCGGGGATGTTCATCCCGCCCATCACCTTGGACATGTGCTGCTTCGAGATCTCGCGCATGCGCGTGTTGGCGGCGTTGACCGCCGCGGTGATGAGGTCCTCGAGCATCCCGATGTCCGCCGGATCGACGACGGCCTTGTCGAGCTTCACCTTCACGAGGTCGAAGTTGCCGTTGACGGTGACGGTCACCATGCCGCCGCCGGCCTGACCGTCGGCGGTCATGCTGGCGACTTCCTCCTGCGCCTTGGCCACGTCGGCCTGGAGGCGCTGCGCCTGCTTCATGAGCTGGTTGAGGTCCGGCATTCCCTTGTTAGACATCGGTCTTGATCTCCTTGATGGCGCCGCCGAAGGTCTCGAGGACCAGGCGCGTCATCGGGTGCTCTCGCGCCTCGGACTCGCGGCGTCGTCGCTCGTCGTCGGCCTTCGCCTTGGTCTCTTCCACCGTCGAGCGCGCGGGCATCGCGGCGCTCTCGCTCGCCGTGAGCATCTTCACGATGACCTTGGTGTTCTTGCCCGACAGCTCGCGCGCGATGCCCGCCACCACCTCGACCTGCTCCGGCGCCTTGGCCATCTCGGCGAGCTCGTAGTCGGCGGAGAAGCCGAGCTCGATGCGCTCCGGGCCGAACGAGATGACGCGCGCGTGCTGGTAGTTGCCGAAGACGGAGAGCTTGCGACGACGCTCGAGCTCGTCGAGGATCGCGGCCCACGCAAACGCGGGCGCCGCGACCGCAGCTGCCGCCGCCGGTGCCGGCGCCAGCGTCAGCGCTGGAGCAGCCGAGGGCGCCGGCGACGATCCAGCCGCGACGTCCGACACCGCGACGGGCACCGGAGCCGACGGCGTCGGCGGCGCTTCCGCGATCACGGGGGCCGCGACGCGCTGCGACGGTGGCGGCGCGGCTGGAGCCGAGCGCATCGGCGGAGGAGCGGAGGGCGGAGGCACGCGCGGTCCGGGCGGCGGACGACTGATGCCACCGCCACCGCCACCGCCCCCACCACCCGCGATGCGGCGCTCCATGTCGCCGAGCCGCTCGATCAGATCACCGAGCGGCAGGATGGGCTCGACGGTCGCGACATCGATCAGCGCCAGATCCAGCACGAGCCGCGGCTGCATCGACTTCCCGAGGTCGTCGCACGCGCGCAGCATCCGCTCGAACATCTGCGTCAGCCGATCCTTGCCCACCGCCGCCGCCTCGGCCGCCATCGTCGCGCGATCTTCATCCGTCGCCTCGACGAGCTCGGCCACGGCCGGCGCCACCTTGAGGACGCTCAGGTCGCGCAGGTAGCGGACGATCGCGCGCGCCAGCTGCACCTCGTCGACGCCACGCCCGCCCGCGCGATCCGCCGCCTGCAGCGCCGCGCCCGCATCACCGGCGACGAGCGCCGCGATGAGCCCACGCGTGAGCGCGCGGTCGGCGACGCCGAGCACCTCGGCGACGTGCTGCTCCGAGATCGTGTCCTTGCCGACGAACGAGATGACCTGGTCGCTGAGCGACAGCGCGTCGCGCGCCGAGCCGCCCGACTCGCGGACGATCAGCGACAGCGCCGCCGGCTCGACCGTCAGCCCTTCGGCCGCGAAGATGCGCGTCAGGTGCGCGTGCAGCCGCGCCGACGGCACGAGCTTGAAGTCGTAGCGCTGACAGCGCGACAGGATGGTGACCGGCACCTTGTGCGGCTCGGTCGTCGCCAGCACGAACGTCACGTGCGGCGGAGGCTCCTCCAGCGTCTTCAGAAGCGCGTTGAACGCCTCCGTCGTCAGCATGTGGACCTCGTCGATGACGTAGACCTTCTTGCGCAGCACCGCCGGCTGGTAGCGCACGGCCTCGGTCAGATCGCGGATCGCGTCGATGCCGCGGTTCGAGGCGCCGTCCATCTCGTAGTAGTCGACGGCGTTACCGGCGGTGATCGACGTGCACGCGCTGCAGACGCCGCACGGCTCGGCGCCCGCGCCCTTCTCGCAGTTGAGGGCCTTGCCGAGGATGCGCGCCAGCGTGGTCTTGCCGACGCCGCGCGGCCCGCAGAACAGGAACGCGTGGTGGACCCGATCGGTCGCGAACGCGTTGGCGAGGGTCCGCGTCACGTGCTCCTGGCCCACGACCTCGGAGAACGTCGACGGCCGGTACTTGCGTGCGAGGACCAGGTAGCTCATGCGTCGCCCCGACGGCACTGTATAGCGCCTCGCCGAAAAAAAAGGTGGCCCCAGGCACCCGCTCGTTCCGCTACCGTTGCTCCCTTCCGGGCCTGGCGGGGTTCACAGACGTTGCGTCACCCGGGACCATAAACTGATCCGTTTAGCTCGATCGTGTCGTCTCGCGTTCGTCCTCTTCGGACGGTGTCGGTGGCGGACAGGCAGGGATTCGAACCCTGGGTACCTTGCGATACACACGATTTCCAATCGTGCACCTTCGGCCACTCGGTCACCTGTCCAGAGGCTTGTCGGATTCTTGAGGAGGGGGGGAGATTCGAACTCCCGAGGCTTTCGCCTACCTGCTTTCGAAACAGGCACCTTCGACCACTCGGACACCCCTCCCTAAAACAAAAACGCTATTTCTGTCCTTCGGCGCGCAGCCGTTCGAAGAACTTCTTCAGCTCCGCCGCGCACTCGTCGGCGCGAACTCCGCCGACGACGTCGACGCGATGGTTGAGCCGCGGGTCGGTGCAGATCTGATAGAGCGTCTGCACCGCGCCGGCTTTCGGATTGCTGCACCCGAACACCAGGCGACGCACCCGCGCGTTGACGATGGCACCCGCGCACATCGGACACGGCTCCTGGGTCACCACCAGGATCGCGTCCACACGCCAGTGACCGATCTGTTTCGCTGCGTCACGAAGCGCTTCCACCTCGGCGTGGGCCGTCGGGTCTCCGTGCAGCTCGCGGCGATTACGGCCACGACCGAGCACGGTCCCTTCGTCACCCACGACGATCGCACCGACGGGCACGTCACCGGCCGAGCCGGCCAGGCGTGCTTCGTCGAGCGCCAAGGTCATGAGGTCTTCGTAGACCAACACAGCGGATCCGAGAGGGGTCGAACCTCTAACCCCCGGCTCCGTAGGCCGGTGCTCTATCCATTGAGCTACGGATCCAAACAAACAAGCAAAGTAAGACGGGCTAGCCAAACTCGCGGCAAAACTTGCGGCCAAACTTGCGGAGAGAGAGGGATTCGAACCCTCGGTACAGGGAATCCCCCATACGCCGGTTTAGCAAACCGGTGCCTTCAGCCACTCGGCCATCTCTCCATGGGCCAATGGCAAGACGACGATCGAGCTATTCGGTTGTCAGCCTTGCGGAGGAGGAGGGATTCGAACCCCCGGAGACTTTCGCCTCGGCGGTTTTCAAGACCGCTGCCTTCAACCACTCGGCCACTCCTCCGGGGAAGCCCAGAGGTGACGCGCAGTATATGGATGAGACCCCTCTTGTAAAGGCTCATCCGTTCGGTTTTTGCGGAGGCGAAATCCGTTCGGTGCCGCCGACATAGGGCCGCAAGGCGGGAGGGATGACGACCGAGCCGTCGGCGTCCTGGTACTGCTCGAGGATCGCCACGAGGGTCCGCCCGACGGCGAGACCGGAGCCGTTGAGCGTATGAACCGGACGCGGCTTGTCGCCGAGCGACGGTCGGTAGCGGATCTTGGCGCGCCGCGCCTGGTAGTCCTCGAAGTTCGAGCACGACGAGATCTCGCGGAACGCGTTCTGCCCGGGGAGCCACACCTCGAGGTCGTACGTCTTCGCCGACGTCGCGCTCATGTCGCCCGTGCACAGCGTCATCACGCGATAGTGGAGGCCGAGGCCCTGCAGCACCTTCTCGGCCTGGCCGAGCAAGTGCTCGAGCTCCTCGTAGCTGGTCTCG
Organism: Kofleriaceae bacterium; assembly: GCA_035525615.1. Lineage (GTDB taxonomy): Bacteria > Myxococcota_A > Polyangia > Haliangiales > Haliangiaceae > UBA2376. Next base: position 23,163 of record DATLEB010000104.1, read on the forward strand.
GGCGCGACGAACTTCACCAGCTCCACCTTGTCGAACTGGTGCTGGCGGATGAGGCCGCGCGTGTCCTTGCCGGCGCTGCCGGCCTCGGCGCGGAAGCACGGCGCGTACGCGCAGTAGTGCCGCGGCAGCGCGCCTGCCTCGAAGATGTCGTCGGCGTGCAGGTTGGTCACCTGCACCTCGGCGGTCGGCGACAGGAACCAGTCGTTGTCCGGTACGTGATCCTCGCCGGTGACCATCTCGATCTTGAAGAGGTCGGCCTCGAACTTGGGCAGCTGGCCGGTGCCGCGCAGCGCCGAGCGGCGGATCATCGCCGGCGGCCACACCTCGTCGAAGCCGGCGCCGGTGTGGAGATCGATCATGTAGTTGATGAGCGCGCGCGTGAGCCGCGCGCCCCAGCCGCGCAGCACGGTGAAGCGCGCGCCCGAGATCTTGGTCCCGGCCTCGAAGTCGAGGATGCCGAGGCCGACGCCCAGATCGTGGTGGTCCTTGGCCTGGAACGCGAACGCGGGCGCCTGGCCCCAGACGCGCTCCTCGCGGTTGTCGTCGCTCCCTGCGCCGTCGGGCACCGAGGCGTGCGGCGCGTTGGGGATGCCGAGGAGGAGCTCCTGCGACTCGGTCTCGAGCCGGGTCTGCTCGACCTCGCCTTCCTTGATCTTCGTCGACAGCGTCTTCAGCTCGTCGCGCGCCGCGGTGAACTCGGCCGATTTCTTGTCGAGCTTGGCCATGCGATCATTGGCCGAGTTGCGGGACCTGCGCATGTCGTCGAGCTCGCCTTGCAGGCGCCGCCGGCGTTCGTCCACGGCGCGCCAGGCGTCGATCGCGGGCTTGACGTGGTCGCCTCGGCGGGCGACGTCGTCCATGCGTTCGGGGTTGAGCATTGCAGAAACTCCAGCAATCGAAACTAGTTGGACCGGCAGGCTACCGCCACCTAACCAACCGCGCAAGGTGCGGGTCCGATCGCAGTGGACGTTGCCTTGCCGCTTTCGTGGATCGCGCGGGTGAGCGAGAGCGGCGATGCCCCCACCGATGTCGACGCGGCGCTCGTGGCGCGCGCGCGGCGCGGTGAGCGCGGGGCGTTCGACGAGATCGTGAAGCGGCACCAGCGCGGGCTGTGGCGGCTGGTGCGGCGCTACGTGAAGAACGACGCCGACGCGGCGGACGTGGTGCAGCAGGCGTTCGTACGCGCGTTCCGGGGGCTCGAGCGATTTCGCGGCGAGGCGAGCGTGCGGAGCTGGATCTATCGCATCGGGATCAACCTCGCGCTCAACCACGTGCGCGATCGCGGTCGCGAGCAGCCGAGCGACACGGTGGGCGACGAGCTCACCGTCGACGCGGTGGCGCCGGGCGCGATGCTGTCGGCCGAGCGCGCCCGGGCGTTGCGCGCCGCGGTCGCGGACCTGCCGCCCAAGCAGCGCATGGTGCTCGAGCTGCGCGTGTTCGACGATCTCTCGTTCCGCGAGGTGGCGGCGCTCTCCGACTGCACGGAGAATGCGGCCAAGGTGAGCTTTCACTACGCGGTGAAGAAGCTGCGCGAGGTGCTCGGCTCATGAGCGAGCACGACGAGCCGTCGCCGGAAGACATCGACCGCGTGAGCGCGGCGTTGCGTGCGAGCGCGCCGACGACGGGCGAGCCCGACTGGGCGCAGCTGTCCGCGTCCATCGGCGCCGCCGTCGACGGCGAGGCGCGCCGCCAGCGCCGCACGCGCGTGGTCCTCCTCGGCGGAGCGGTCATCGCCGCCGCCGCGGTCGCCGCGCTGCTGGTGTGGCCGGGCGCGAGCCGACCGGCGCGCATGACGACCGCCGCCGCACCGGTCGACGCCGCGACACCCGCGCAGGACGGCGGACGCGGCGCCGCGCGCGAGGCCGAGATCGCCGCCATCGAAGCGGAGCTCGGGCGCGAAGGCGGAGATCTCGTCGAAGATGACGTCGCGGTGCCCGACGACCTCGGCGGCCTCACCGTCGACGAGGAGCTGATCGACGAGGCCGCGGCCGCGTTCGTCGACGTGCCGCGAGACGACGACGCCATCGACGCGCCCCTGCTTCCCGACGGCGCCTGGATCGACGAGCTCTCCGACGACGAGCTCGAGCGCGCGGTTGCGATCCTCGACGGAGAAGCCGGATGATGCAGAAGCTGTTGATCATGGTGATCGCCCTCGGCCTCGGCGCGACCGTGCTCGCCACACCCGCCGACGCGCAGCCGCGCACCAAGGAAGAGAAGCGCGAGAAGGCCAAGCAGCGCATCCGCATCATGCGCGCGCTCATCCTCTCCGAGGAGCTCCAGCTCGACGAGGCCACCGCCGGCAAGCTCGCGCCCATCCTCAACCGCTTCGACGACGAGATCGCCAAGCTCCTGCTGGAGCGCGCCGCGCTTCGCGCCGAGCTGCGCACCGCCGCCGACGCCAGCGACGCGCGCCGCATGGACAGGACCATCGACAAGCTGGTCGCCAACCAGGATGCACGCTGGGATACCGAACGGCGGCGCTTTGCTGATCTCCGCAAGCTGCTCACGCCACAGCAGACCGCCCGGCTCCTCGACGTCCTCCCCGAGATCGATCGGCGCATCATGAAGGGATTGCGCCAGCACATCGCCCCACAGCGTCTGGATCGCCCGATGCGCCGGAAGGGGCGCCTCCGGACACAGCTACCCGACGACGCCCCCGATAACCCGTTCTGAGGGGCGCGCGCGGGCGGGCTCGCCGCGCTATCATTTCCGGACATGAAGGAGGTGGCCTGCGCCGTCTGCGGCGCCGTGTACCGCTTCGCGCCTGCGGACATCCCGCCGGCCGGCAAGACCTTGACGTGCGCCAAGTGCAAGGCGCGCGTGGTCGTGCCCGGCAGCGGGACGCCGGCCATGGCGGGTGGCAAGGGCGATGTCATCGATCTGGCCGATCTGCCCGCGCCCAGGCGCGTGCCTGCGCCGGCCGCGCCCGCGCTGTCGGGCCGCGCCGAGACGATCGATCTGCCGATGCCGTCGGTCTCGACGGCCGATCTCGGCCTCGATCTCCCGCCGCCGAAGCGCAGCGGGGGCGGTGATCCGCTCACGCTCGACAGCATCGACCTGCTCGCGCCCGTCGGACCCGCGCGGTCGATGCCGTCGAGTCCCTCGGTGGGTGATCCCATCGATCTGCCGATGGGTGGAGGCGTGAGCGATCTGCCCACGCCCAAGCGGCCCTCGGACGGGATCGCCGATCTGCCCGCCCCCAAGCGGCCAGCGGATGGGATCTCTGATCTACCGGCGCCCAAGCGTTCGCCGGAGGTCTCCGATCTGCCCGCGCCCAAGCGGCCAGCGGCACCGCCCGTGCCGTCGATGCCGTCGGTGCCGCCCAGGCCCATCGCCAGGCCGCCCGTGACGCCGCCGCCGAGGAGCGGCGCGCCCGCGACGCCGCCCGCGCTCTTCGACGATCTTCCAGCGCCGCGCGGTCCGTCGATCGGCGATCTGCCCGCGCCCAAGCGTCCCTCCGACGCGGTCGCGGATCTCCCCGCGCCCAAGCGTCCCTCCGACGCGATCTCCGATCTGCCGGCGCCCAAGCGCCCCGCGGACCCGCCGACGCAGGACATCGCCCCCAAGCGCGCGGCGGACCCGCCGACCCAGGACATCGCGCCCAAGGGTTTCTTCGCGGATCTCCCGCAGCCGAAAGGTCCGACGCCGTCGACGCCTCCGACCCAGGACATCGCGCCCAAGGGCTACTTCGCGGATCTGCCGCAGGCCAAGGGTCCGACGACGTCGTCGCAGGAGATGGCGCCCAAGGGCTTCTTCGACGATCTGCCCGTGCCCAAGCACGCGTCGTCGGCGTCGATCGAGCTGGCCACGCCAGCGGCGCCAGCGGCGCCGGCGCTGCCGAAGGGCGGCGCGCGCGCGCCGACGCTCGATCTCGACGGGCTCGACCTCGCGCCGCCGATCGGTAGCGCGGGCGGCGGGCTGGAGCTCGAGCCGAACGTGGCCTCGGCGCGCCAGTTCGATACCGGCGCCAGCGCGGGCGTGAGCGTGCCGCGCACGACGACGACCGTCCCGCCGCCGCTCGAGCTCGGAGGTGACGCCGACGCGCTGCCCGGGCTCGATCTTCCGTCGAGCACCAGTGGCCCCGGCGCGGCCGCGACCCGCGGTGGCGTGGTGTCGTTCAAGCCCTCGGGCGGCTCCGGCATGGACCTGTCGCGCGGCGGCGGTGGCGGCGGCGACCTCGATCTCGCTGGACCGGTCGGCACGGCGAGGCCCGGCGCCACGAGGGCGACGACGGCGACCACGGCCGACGCGGGCGCGAAGGCGACGAAGAAGAAGGCGACGGCACGAGGCGAAGAACGCCCCGGCATGTCGAAGAAGCTGCAGCGCATCCTGGCCGTGGTCGCGCTGATCGTCGTGGTCGGTGGCGCCGGCGGTTACTTCATGTTCAAGCGCTACCAGGCCCAGCAGCAGCGCCAGGCCGACATCCGCTCCGCGCTCGACACGTCGCGAAACGCGATGGCCGACGGGAACAAGAACAACTGGCAGCGCGCGCTCGGTGCGGCGCGCCAGGTGCTCGCGCTCGACGGCAAGAACGCCGAGGCGCTCGGTCTCGCGGCGCAGTCGCTCCTCGCGGCGTATCTCGACGACGGCACGCAGCGCGACGCGCGCGTCGCCGAGGCACGCAAGCACATCCAGACCGTGCCGTCGGGCGCCGGTCGCCAGCCGGCGGTGGAGCGGGCGATCGCGCTCGATCTCATCGTCGACGGCAACGCGGACGCGGCGGTCACGCGGCTCAAGCCGCTGGCCGACCGTAAAGACGCGGACGCGATCCTGTTCCTGGGCTGGGCGCACCTCGCGGCCGGGCAGTGGGACGAGGCGATCGCGGCGTTCCAGGCATCGCTCGCGGCGTCGCCGAAGCGCGCCGTGCCGGCGAAGTACGGGCTCGCCCGCGCGCAGCTCGGCAAGGGCGACCGCGCCGCAGCGCGCGCCTCGTTCCTCGAGGTCATCGCGCTCGACAAGGACCACGTCGGCGCGCTCGTCGGTGAGACCGAGGCGATGCCGGCCAACGAGTTCGTGCAGCAGGAGACCGCGCTGCTCGCGATCCTGCAGCGCAAGGGCATCGAGGCTGCGGATCCGCGCGTCGTGGCGCGCGCGTGGACGCTCGCCGGCGACGATGCGCTGCGCGCCGGCCGCACCGATCAGGCGCGCGGCTACTACCGCAAGGCGCTCACGCTCCTGCCGGGCGCGGTCGACACGCTGGTGTCGTCGGCGGCGCTCGAGCTGCGCGACGACAAGGACGACGACGCGGCCGCGGCGATCGAGAAGGCGCTGTCGCTGGCGCCGACCGACGTCAACGCCAACCTCGTGGCGGCCGAGCTCGACATCAAGCGCGGCGCCATGAACGACGCCGGACAGCGGCTGGCCGCGCTCGAGACGCGCATCCCGCCGCTCGTCGGTCCGCCGCTGGGCCGCCTGTACCTGCTGCAGGGCAAACGCTTCGACAAGGACGAGAAGCCGGACGAGGCGCTGGCCGCGTACGAGAACGCCGGCAAGGTGCTCGGCGAGGAAGACGTCGAGCCGGCGATCGCCACCGCGATGCTGCTCGGCCGCATGGCCAAGACGGCGCGCGACGCGAAGGACGAGGCCAAGGCGGTCGCGCTCGAGACGCGCGCCGCCGAGCGCCTCGGACGGCTCGCCGCATCGGCCGAGCAAGATCCGGCGCTGGCGGTGACGCTCGGCGTGGCGTACCTCGCTGCGGGCTCGGCGAAGGAGAGCGAAGTGTGGCTGCGCAAGGCGCTGGCCAAGCGGCCCGCCGACGTCGAGGCGACGTACCAGCTCGCCGAGGCGCTGCGCCGCCAGAACAAGCAAGACGAGGCGCTGGCGACGGTGCAGAAGGCGTACGACCTCGATCCCAAGCGCATCGATCTCGGCGTCGAGCTGGCGCGCGGCTTCGAGGCCGCCGGACGCGATGCCGACGCCGCGTCCATGTACAAGAAGCTGGTCGAGACGCCGAACGTATCGCTCGACGTCCGCATCCGCGCCGGTCGCTTCTTCGCGCGGACGCGCGACATGGACAGCACGCGCAAGCAGGCCGAGGAGATCCTGGCCGCCGAGCCGAACAACGCCGCTGGCCTGTTCCTGCGCGCCGAGGGCCTGATGGCCGACGGTCATTTCGACGAGGCGCGCCGGCTCTACCAGCAGGCGGTGGACACCGAAGGCGAGGCGCAGTATCAGGACGGCCTCGGCCGCGCGAACGAGGGCGAGGCCGCGAAGACCGGCGACACCACGCGGCGCGACGAGGCGTTGCGCGCGTACATCCAGGCCAGCGAGAAGGATCCCAGGATGCTGAACCCGCGGCTCGGCCGCGGGCGGTTGCACCTGGCGCGCCTCGAGCACGCCAAGGCCGTCGAGGCGTGTCAGGAAGCGCTGGCGCTGGCGCCGAACGAGCCGTCGATCCCGTACTGCATCGGCATGGGCTACGCCGGCGTGAACGACAAGCCGAAGGCGGTGGAGTGGCTCACGCGGGCCGTGCGCGCCAAGCCGCTCGCCGACGCGTACTACGAGCTCGGCAAGATCTACGTCGACTTCGGCGGCCACGAATCGCAGGCGGCCGCGGCGCTGACCCGTGCCACGGAGCTGGGCGTCAAGCAGGAGCGCGATACCGGCGTGAACGTGCCGTGGCTGACGCAGGCGTACTACACGCTCGGCGACGTGTCGGGGACGCTGAGCCGGCGTCGCGAGCAGTGCAAGGCGTACAAGGCGTTCCTCGAGCGCAACCCGACCGACCCCGCGCAGGCCCCGCAGGTCACGCAGGCGAGGACCGAGACGTACAGCTGTCCGTGAGTGATACGCTCCGCGCGTGTCGCTGCTCCACCGAATTCGCGAGCGAGCCGAGGGAGCCGCGTTCGCGGCGCGTGTCCTGCGTAGCACCGGGCTCGCAGGCGCGCTGCGCCTGGGCGGCGTGGCGCCGTTCATCCGCGACGTGCGCACCACCAAGCTCGGTCCCCATCTGGCGGTGATGCTGCACGCGCGCATGAGCCCGAACAAGGAGGCGCTCGTCGACGGCGCGCGGCGCTGGACGTGGCGCGAGCTCGACGGCGAGATCAACCGGCTCGCCCACGCCATCGTCGAGCGCGGGGGCGCCGGCGCGCCGGTCGCGTGCATGCTCGGAAACAGCGCCGAGTACGTGATGGCGCAGCAGGCGCTGGCGCGCATCGGCGCGACCGCGGTGCAGGTCGGCTATCGCTCGAAGGCCGCCGAGGTCGCGTACATCCTCGACAACGCCGAGCCCAAGGTGGCCATCGTCGGCGAGGCGTACGCGGACACGTTCCTCGCCGCGCAGGAGCTGGCCACGACGCGCGTGAAGGCCCGCGTCATCGTCGCGGGTGGCGCGCTCTGGGACGACGCCCTCGCGCCGTATCCGACCGACACGGCGCCGGTGGTGGGCACGCACGACGGCGGCGGCGTCATCGTCTACACGTCGGGCACGACCGGCAAGCCCAAGGGCGCGGCGCGCAACTTCAAGCAGACCGGGCTCGACGCGGTCGCCGATCTGATGATGCAGGTCGGCGTCCACCACGGCGACCGTCACCTGGTCACCTGCCCGCTCTACCACTCGGCGGCGCCGGCGTTCGTCGCCGTGATGATGTCGCTGGGCGCGACCACGGTGCTCATGGAGCACTTCGAGCCCGAGGCCGCGCTGGCCGCGATCGAGCGCGAGCGCATCACGTGCACGCTGATGGTGCCGACCATGCTGGTGCGCATCACGGCGCTGGCCGACGAGGTCCGCCGGAAGTACGACACGACGAGCCTGCGCTGGGTGATGAGCGCCGCCGCGCCGCTCGCGACCGAGACCGCGCGACGCTTCATGGCGCAGTTCGGCCCGGTCCTGTGGAACTTCTACGGGGCGACCGAGACCGGCATCGTCACGCTGGCCGGTCCCGGCGATCACCTCGCGCACCCCGGCACCGTCGGGCGCCTCCTGCGCGGCAACGAGGTGCGGCTCTACGGCGAGGACGGTCACGTCGTGCCGGTGGGCCAGATCGGCGAGCTGTACGCGCGCAACTCGATGCTCATCGCCGGCTACCACCGGAACTCGGACGCGACGTCACGCTCGCAGCGCGACGGGTTCTTCTCCGTCGGTGATCTCGCGCGGGTCGACGGCGACGGCTTCTACTACATGGAGTCGCGCAAGCACGACATGGTCATCTCGGGCGGCGTGAACATCTACCCGCGCGAGATCGAGGACCACCTGCTCGCGCACCCGGCGATCATGGACGTCGCCGTGGTCGGGGTCCCCGACGCCGAGTGGGGCGAGGCCCTGCGCGCGTTCGTCGTCGTGCGGCCGGGGCATGCGGTCACGCTCGACGAGATCGCCGATCACTGCCGCGCCGAGCTGGCCGACTACAAGCGGCCGCGGCAGGTGGTGTTCCTCGACGAGCTGCCGCGCAACCCGACCGGCAAGGTGCTGAAGCGCGAGCTGCGCGACCGTGTCGGCTGACGTCTCGTCGGGCGGCGAGCCCACGCCCATCGTGCTCGGCACCGCCGGGCACATCGATCACGGCAAGACCGCGCTCGTGCGCGCGCTCACCGGCATCGACACCGACCGGCTCGCCGTCGAGAAGCAGCGCGGCATCACCACCGAGCTCGGCTTCGCGCACCTCGATCTCCGCGGCCATCGCATCGCCGTCGTCGACGTGCCGGGCCACGAGCGCTTCATCCGCTCGATGGTCGCCGGCGCGACCGGGCTCGATCTCGTGCTGCTCGTCATCGCCGCCGACGAGGGCGTGATGCCGCAGACGCGCGAGCACCTCGACGTCTGCCAGCTGCTCGGCGTGCGCCGCGGCATCGTGGTCATCAACAAGCGCGACCTCGTCGACGACGAGTGGCTGATGATGGTCGACGCCGAGCTGGCCGGGTTCGTGGCCGGCACGTTCCTCGAGGACGCGCCGCGCATCGCGGTGTCGGCGCGCACCGGTGACGGCATGGACGACCTGCGCGCCGCGATCACGGCGACGGTGGAGAGCCTGCCCCCGCGGCCTGCCACCGGCGTGTTCCGCCTGCCCATCGATCGCGTGTTCACGCTCAAGGGCTTCGGCACGGTCGTCACCGGCACGATCGCCTCGGGCGCGGTGGCCACCGGCGACGAGCTCGCGGTGTTGCCGCGCGGCATCGCGACGCGCGCGCGCGGCCTGCAGGTGCACGGCGCCGCCGTCGATCGCGCCCGCGCCGGCCAGCGCTGTGCCGTGAACCTCGGCGGCGTGTCGACCGACGAGCTCGCGCGCGGCGACGTGCTCGCACATCCCGGCGCCGTCGCGCCGACGCATCTCCTGGACGTCCGCATCCGCCACGTCGCGGGCGCGACCTCGCCGCTGCCGCTGCGCTCGAAGGTGCTCGTGCACCACGGCACCGTGCAGGTCGGAGCCACGCTCGTCCTCGTCGGTGCGCGCACGCTCGCGCCCGGCGCCGAGTCCTTCGCGCAGCTCCGCATCGATCGCGAGACGCCGCTCGCCGCCGCCCCCGGCGACCGCTTCATCGTGCGCGGCTTCCAGCCGCTCGCCGGTCACGGCACCACGCTCGGCGGCGGCGAGGTCATCCGCGTCCACGCCGCGAAGGCGCGCGCCGCCGATCACGCCGCCATGGTCGCGCGCTTCGCCGCCGCGCGCTTCGCCGAGCGCCTCGCCCTCGAGATCCACGCGTCGCACGCCGCCGCGCCCACCATCGCCGAGCTCGTACGCCGCACCGCCGCCACGCCGGCCGAGGTCGCCGACGCGCTCGCCGGGCTCGTCGCGAGCGGCCAGGTCGTCCGTGCCCGCGGCGCGCCGGGCACGGACGACTCAGCGAAACCGGGGCGTGCCCGCGGAGCGACGGGCACGGACGACTCAGCGAAACCGGGGCGTGCCGGCGACGTCGATACGGCCGTGCACCTCCACGCCGAGATCGCCGCCGTCCTCGAGCAGCAGATCCTGGCGCGCCTCGAGCTACCGCGCGAGGAGATCCGCCAGAAGCTCCCCGGCGCCCTGCCCGCCCGCGCCTTCGACGCGCTGACCGAGCGGCTCGTCGCACGCGGCATCCTCGAGACGCACGGCGATTCGCTACGCCGCTCGACCGGCGGCGCGCCCCGCCCCGCACCCGTGCAGTCGCCGCTCGAGGCCGAGCTCGCCGCCCGCTTCGCGCAGTGGGCGCTCGAGCCGCCGCGCCCCAAGGAGCTCGCCGCCGCGCTCGGCAAGCCGGAGCCGGCCGTCGCGCAGGCGCTCACGGCGCTCACGACCGCGAAGCTCGTCACCAAGGTGAAGCCCGACCTCTACGTCGCCACCGCCGCCCTCGCGCAGCTCGAGACCCGGCTGCGCGCCTATCTCGCCGCGCACAAGGAGATCACGCCGCAAGCGTGGAAGGAGCTCACCGGCGCAAGCCGGAAGTACTCCATCCCGCTCGCCGAGCACTTCGACGCGCTGAAGGTCACGCTACGCGTCGGCGACCTGCGTCGCCTGCGCTAGCCATCCGCAGCAGGATCAGAAGTAGTAACCGGCGGTCATGCCGAAGAACGGCACGGTCCGCACACCGGTCTCGATGTTGATGAAGATCTCGTTGGTCGGACGGACCTGCAGGCCGATGATCGCGTTCACGACCAGCATCACCGGCGGCGTGTCGTACGGCGAGTCCTGGTTCTCGCCCGTCGGATCGTCGACGCACGAGTCGGTCGAGCTGGTCCCGCAGATCTGGTCGGTGCGGCGCACCGAGCCCATCAGGATGCCGAGGCCGGCGCCCCCGCCGTAGCGCACCGCGAGCTGCGGCACGATCGGCGTGTGATACATGAACGACAGCTCGGCGGTGACCCAGCCGAAGCCGTCGTCGCGCACGTCGTCGGCGGTCGCGCCCGGCAGCGGCTTGTCCTTCTCGATCCAGATGCCGGGCGTGACGGTCAGCTTCTCGTACTCGAGGCCGAACTGCACCTCGAACTCGCCCTTGCGGCGCGAGAGCTCGGCACCGATGCCGAAGTTCGAGACCCCACCGGGCACTTCCTCGACGAACCACTCCAGCATCCCCTTCGGGATGCGCACGTTGCGCAGGCGAATGCCGACGCCGACGTTGGTCTTGGGAGCTTCGAGGGTGGACGCCTCGGGGACGGCGTCACCGGAGGTGTCATCGTCGAGCGCCGCGCCCTGGGCGGCGGCGGTTCCAGTGGTCAGGGCGATCAGGGCGGTGCTCGTGACGGCACCAAGAGCTAGGCGAAAAAGCATGGTCTCCTCCGGCTGCGCGGGATTATATAGTTGTCGTCCAGGCCGCTTACTACGTCCCCTGGAACAAACCGTGGCCATGACCGCCGTCACGTCCGGCGTCTCCGTAGGGGTCGTGATCGGCGCCATCGCACTGATCGCGTGCACCGGCGGCGGGGCCGCGGTCGGCGAGCGCTGTGACACGGTCAGCGACTGCGCCAGCGGCCTCCAGTGCCTCGAGGGGCAGTGCCTCCCCCGCTGCCTCCACCACATCGAGTGCGGCGACGGCTTCGTGTGCGAGACCGGCCAGTGCCGGCAGGTCGAGGCCGCCGAGAACACGCCCTGTGACTCGGAGCTCGACTGCGGCCCCGGGCTGACCTGCCGCCTGCGCCAGCAGCTGGCATCGCCGCCGGGCATCTGCCAGCGGCACACCACGGCGGGCGTCCCGGGGGCGACGTGCGGCAGCGACTTCGACTGCCGGGGCGGCGCCTGCATGATCGGCCACTGCCTCGATCTGTGCGCCGAGTCGTCCGAGTGCGCGCCGCGCTGGACGTGCGCGGCCGTGCCGCGCGTCACGGACGACGACATCACGCTGCTCGGGAACTTCAACGCGTGCCTGCCGGGCAGCGGCACCCTGACCTACGAGATCGACCTCGACGAGGACGTGCAGCAGCCGACGGTGATGGTCGCGGTGCCGAGCTCGGCGGTCGCGATGTCGGTGGTGATGGAGGTCGGCGACCCGTTCCAGCGCATCGGTGCGACGCGCGTCGAGTCGCCCGACGGCCGGCAGATCTACGAGCTGCCGCTCGATCGCGAGGCGTACTTCCGCAACCGCCTCCGCCACGAGCCGCTCGCCGGCGTGTCGGCCTTCAAGATCCCCAGCCGGCCCGACGAGCCGCTGCAGGCCGGCGCGTACCAGGTCTCGCTCGGCGTGTTCGCCGACGGCGGCGGGGAGCCCAGCGTGGTGCGCCGCATGCGCGTCGTCGAGAAGCTCGGCCTCGGTGCGGCGCTCGACCTGCACTTCTACTTCACCGATCTCGAGGGGCACCCGTGCGCCGATGCGATCGGCCCCGTCATCGACGCGGCGACCGCGCAGCTCTCGACCGAGTTCCAGACCCAGTTCGTCGCCGAGCTGCGCACCATCCTGTCGCGCGCGTTCGCCAGCGGCGCGACCACGTACGACGACGTCGTCGCGCACCCGGAGCTCGCGGGGCTGCAGCGCGCGCGCGCCGGCGAGCTGTTCGAGCTGAACGAGTACGACCACGGCGTGGCCATCTTCTTCGTCCGCTCGATCGCGCCGGCCGGGATGCAGATCGTCGTCGGCGGCACGCCCGGTGCGCCGATCGCCGGCACACGCGGCTCCGGCGTCGCCGTGTCGCTCGAGGCGATGTGTTACCGCGACTGGCGCACGCTCGCGCGGCAGACCGCGCACGCCGTCGCGCGCCAGCTCGGCCTCTTCCGCAACGTCGAGTTCGACGGCGGCGTCGATCCGATCGAGGACACGCCGGCGACGATCGACAACCTGATGCACTTCTCCGAGTTCGGTGGCACCACCCTCACGCCCGGCCAGGTCGAGATCCTGCGGGCCAGCCCGGCGGTGCAGTGATGCGGAGGCTCGTGTCCGCGGCCGCGCTGTTCACGACCGTCGCGATGGCGACCAGCGCCCCCGCCGGCGGCACGTCGACCGAGGTGATCGCGGCGCTCTCGGGCATCGACTTCTTGCCGGGCGCGGAGACCTTGAACGCGCTGGTCGACGGCGACCTCACGACGCTCGCCGACGTCGCCAACGGCACCGGCGACCCGGGAGTGCGGGTGCGGGCCTATCGCTCGCTCGGCCAGTTCGACGACGACCGCGCGCGTCAGGGGCTGAAGCAGGGCATCGACCGGTACCGGAGCGCGACGGTCGGGACCGACCTCCTGTACCTGATGGCCGCCGCCGAGGGCCTGGGCATGATCGGCGGGTCGGCCGACGTCCCCAACCTGGGCCCCCTCCTCGACGCGGCGAGTCGGGACCTCCGGGTCGTGGTGGCCAGGGCGCTGGGGCAGATCGGCGACAACACGGCGTGTGATCTGCTTCGCAGACGGTCGGCCGTCGAGCCGGAGGAGCAGGTCCATATCGAGCTCGATCTCGCGCTCGCGTCATGCACCCCGTGAGCGTACAATTCGGATCCCTGGGTCAGAGGTGTGACCTGGTGGGAGTATGGCCTCGCGCGACTCGACCCCACGGCCGAAGTTTCCGGCGAAGACGCCGGCGACCGGCACTGGTACGGGAACCCGGCCGGTAGCCGCCGCCGCGCCCGAGCCGACCGAGTCGCTGCACCCGGTCTCGGGTGGCTGGGACGAGGCCGACGATCCCGCGATCCCGCCGCCGCCGGCGAGCGCGCCGATGGGGACGCGTGACGAGCCGCCGAGCACGCAGAACACGCGCATCGACAGCCCGGGCGCGCGCGTGCGAACGCCGGCTCGACGGAGCGCTCCGCCGCCGCTGCCCCGGAACGGCGAGCGCGCCGAGGATCGCGTCGGACAGACGCTGGGCGCGTATCGCCTGCTCGAGCTGATCGGCAAGGGCGGCATGGGCTTCGTGTATCGCGCCGAGCACGCGCGCCTCGGCCGCGAGGTCGCGCTCAAGGTGCTGCGCGCCGACTACGCCAAGCGCCGCGACGCGGTGAGCCGCTTCTTCCAGGAAGCGCGCACCGTCAATCGCATCCGCCACCGCAACATCGTCGACGTCACCGACTTCATCGAGCTCGACGACGGCACGACGTACATCATCATGGAGCTGCTCCGCGGCAAGAGCCTCGGAGCGTGGGCGCGGAGCGGCGCGGCGAACGTCGACCTGCCGCGCGCGCTGGCGCTGCTCATCCAGATCTGCGACGGGCTCGCCGCGGCGCACGCGGTCGGTGTCATCCACCGCGATCTCAAGCCCGACAACGTCATCATCATCGGCACGACGGACGGCGCGGAGCAGGTGAAGCTGCTCGACTTCGGCGTCGCCAAGCTCATCAACCGCGACGACGAGGACGTCGGGCTCGAGACCGCGGCGGGATCGGTGATCGGCACGCCGGCGTACATGTCCCCCGAGCAAGCGGGCGGGCTCGTCGTCGATCACCGCGCCGACATCTACTCGCTCGGCGCGATCATGTACGAGCTGTTCTGCGGGCAGCCGCTGTTCCGCGGGCGCTCGTTCGGCGAGTACGTGCGCAAGCACCTCAACGAGCTGCCGGTACCGCCGCGGCAGACGACGGGCGGCGCCAACCTAGACGGGCGCGTCGAGCAGATGCTGCTGCGCTGCCTCGAGAAGCATCCCGATCGCCGCTACCAGACCGCCGAGGATCTCCGCGACGAGCTGCTCCACCTGCTCGCTGGAATCGAGACGCACGAGCACACGCTCGACGGTGGCGCCCGCCCTCGCCTTCCACTGCCGGCCGGTCCGCCGAGCGCGTCGGGCACGCTCACGCCGCAGCCGGGACACTCGACCCGCCCGCCGCCGGGGCCGGGCACGCTCATGGCGATGATGAACGCCAGCGGGCAGCATCCCAGCCACGCGTCGTATCCCGGACATGTCTCGCAGCACCCCGGATACGTCACGCATCCCGGGCAGCCCGGGTACGTCAGCTATCCTGGCTACGGCTCGCAGGTGTCGATCGTCGAGGCACCGCGGCGCACGTGGCTCATCGCGCTCGTCGCCGTGGCGTCGATCGGCGTGGCCGTCGCGGCGGTGTTCGTCGCCGCCACGCGCACCAACACGACGCCGGTGGCCGCGCCCCCGCCCGCGCCGGTGCAGCCGACGCAGATCGTCGAGATGGCGCCGGCCGCCCCGCGCGCGCCGGTGATCTCGGTGCGCATCGACGCGCCGATGGGCTCCAGCGTGCTCGCCGCGAGCGCCAACGTCGTCGTGTGCGCCGCGCCGTGCACGGTGGCGATCGATCCCGCCGACGGCGGCTCGACGGTGCAGCGCGACTTCGTCGTGCGCAAGCCGGGCTTCGTCGATCATCCGATCACGATCGACCTGGCCGATCCGCCGGTCGGCCTGACCATCACGCTCGAGCCGGTCGCGGCCGCCTCCGACTCGTCGTCGGACTCGCGACGTCCTCCGCGCGGCGATCGCACGCCTCCGCCGCTGCCCGTCGTCGTCGAGGACAAGCCACCGGTCGTCGACGACAAACCGCCCGTCGTCGAGGACAAGCCGCCCGTCGATGCGGCAGGAACCGGTGCCGCCTCCGGCAGCGGCAAGAAGCCGAAGACCGGTCCCGCCGTCGACCCGACCGCGACGATCGATCCGTTCGCGCCGAAGAAGAAGTGATGCGCTCGATCGTCGTCATCGTCAGGTTCGTCCTCACGCTTGGCCTGGTGCTCGTCGCCGCGCCGCGCGCCGCGCACGCCGAGGACGCCGACACCAAGGCCGCCAAGCGCTACTTCACGAAGGGCGAGAAGCTGTTCGCGCTCGGCCGCTTCGACGACGCGCTCGAGCAGTACGAAAAGGCCTTCGACGCCAAGCCGCTGCCCGGCTTCCTCTTCAACATCGCGCAGTGCCACCGCAACCTGGGCAACATCGATCAGGCGATCTTCAGCTATCGCAAGTACTTGCGAGAATCCCCGGACGCCGAGAACCGCGAGGCGGTCGAGCGGCAGATCGAGGAGCTCGAGGAGGAGAAGGCGCGCACGGGCGCGGGCGGCGGCCTGGTGGTGCGTGGTCCGCCGCGCGATGATCGAAAGCCGCCGGAGCCGGGCAAGAAACCGATCTATGCTCGCTGGTGGTTCTGGGGCGGTGTCGCCGCGGTGGCCGGAGCAGGTGCCGGCACGTACTTCCTGACCCGCGACGGCAGCGTTCCCCCGACCGATCTCGGTAACGTCGTCTTCGACTGAATCATGCCTTCCTCGCGCATTGCCGCCTTGGCCCTGTGGGCGGCCGCGGCTTCGGCCTGCGGCGGTGACGGCGTCACGGTGGTCACCGTGAGCTCGCGGCCCGCGGTGCGCGGCGTCGAGGATCTCGAGGTGGCGCTGGCCAACGCCAACGCCACGCTCACGGAGACGTTCTCGGTCGACGGGCGGACGTTCCCGCTCACGTTCTCGATCGACACCGGTGGCCGCGACGGCGTGCTGGAGCTGCGCGGCGAGGCCCTCGACGGCGCCGGCATCGCCGTCGGCGCCGGTGTCGCCACGGTCGACCTGGGCGGACGCACCGACGTCGAGCTGATGATCGAGCCCAACGACTTCGTGGTGAACACCTCGTTCGTCGGCGATCAGGCGCTGGCGTTCCGCCTCGACGCCGGCGGCCGTCAGCTCGCGGTCGCGCCCGACGGCGTGTTCACGATCGGCTGGTCGGACTCGTGCGAGGTCGTCGGCCGCTGCGACGTGTTCGGTCGCCGCTTCGACAGCACCGCCGCGCCCGTGCCCGCGATGCTCGCCGCCGGCACCGCGCAGTTCAACTTCAACCGCACCAACGGGCTGGTCGGGTACGAGCCGTCGATCGCGACCAACGAGGACGGCGCCACGCTCGCGGCGTGGTCCGACGGCGGCACGCTGTTCGCGGTCGTCGTCGATGCCGCGGGCGCCGCCACGGCGCTCACCGAGACCACGATCACCGACGTGAACGTGCCGTCGACGCCTGCCGTTGCGGCGCTCCCAGGCGGCCGCTTCATCGTGGCGTGGACGGAGAACACGATGACGGCCGGGCAGTTCGCCGTGAAGGCGGTGTGGCTCGACGACACCGGGCGGCCGGTCACCAACCCGGTGAGCGCCTCGACGGCGCCGTACCTCGTCTCGGGCACGCTGCTCACGCAGAAGTCACCGCCGGCGCTCGCCGCGCTCGGAGACCAGGCCGAGCACGCCGTGGTGTGGAAGAGCGGCAGCACGCTGCGCGGCCGCTTCTACAACCCGACGGGCATGCCGCGCGCGGGTGACGTCTCGCTCGGCAACTTCAACACCGACGAGCTCGGCGAGCCGCAGATCGCGTCGCTCGCGCCCGACCTCGCGGTCCTGTTCGCGCGCCGCACCACCGGCGGAGACGCCGACGAGGGGCAGCTCGTCTTGCGCCGCGTGACCAACACCGGTGCTCGCACCGGCGTCGACGCGATCCTCACACGCCAGCTCGACCCGCGGCCGATGGGGCTCGCCACGCGCGCCGACGGCGCCATCGCCGTGGCGTGGGAGGCGTGCATGGCCGACAGCGACGATTCGGCCTGCGGCGTGCGCTTCCAGGTCTTCCGCCCGAGCCTCGCCGCCGTCGGCGAAGCGGTCCTCGCCAACACGACCACCGAGAACACGCAGATCGAGCCCTCGGTCGCCGCGCTGCCCGGCGGCGCGTTCGTCGCCGCCTGGAGCGACGGCAGCCAGGCCGCGCCCGACACCGACGGCTTCGGCATCCGCGCGCGCGTCATCTATCCACCGTATGACGACGCCACCGGCCTCGGCGGCCGCTGCACCAGCACGTCGGCCTGCGGCGAGGGCAACATCTGCATGGCCGGCACCGACGGGATGCCGCGCTGCTACCGCGCGTGCACGACCGACCGAACCTGCGACTTCGGCGGCAGCTGCACCACGATGGGCGACGAGTCCGCCTGCCTGTTCTAGCGGGACAACTCCACCGTTGACCTCGAGCTCGTCGTTGACCTCGACCTTGTCGTTGACCTTGTCGTTGACCTTGCCCCCACTCGGCGCTGAAGCCTCGGCGCTGTAATCCGCCGGTCCGCGGCTTTGCCTGTCAAAGGGAAGGTCAATGACAAGGTTGGGGAGGTGAGGTTGAGGTTCGAGGTCAACGTCAATGTTCGGGTCGAGGTCGAGGTCGAGGTTCAGGTCGAGGTTCAGGTCGAGGTCAAGGTCGAGTCCCGAGATCACTGTCTCGGCTTGAAGCCGGGCTGCGAGAAGACGTGCACCGCGTCCTTGCGGCCGCGCACGTTGTGCTCGCCGAGGTCGACCACGCGATCGTAGAGCGCCTTGTCAGCGAGGCGCTCGCGCGTCTGCGCGGTGAGCAGCATCGACGATCCGAAGCGCTTGTTGAGCTCCTCGACGCGCGCCGCGATGTTCACGGTGTCGCCGATCAGCGTGAACTCGATGCGCTCCTCGGAGCCGACGTTGCCGAGCACGACGGGCCCGGAGTGGATGCCGATGCGGATATGGAGGCCGGCCGCGGCCAGCTCGCCGAAGCCGTCCTCGTGCCACTTCGCGTTGAGCTCGCCCACCGCGTCGAGCATGTCCTGCGCCGCCCACACCGCGTCGTCGGCGTGGTCGATGTGCTCGACCCTGACGTCCTTCGCGAGCGACGCGCCGAACGCCGCCAGGAGCGCGTCGCCCTGGATGCCCACGATCATGCCGCCGTGCTCGACGATCGCCTTGCCGACCGCGTCGTAATAGCGGTTGAGCACCTCGATCACCTCCGACGGCGGGATGGTCTCGGCCAGCGTCGTGTAGCCCGCGATGTCGGCGTGCATGACGGTCACCTCGCGCAGCTCGCCGCCGAGCGCGCTGCGCGACGGGTCGGCGAGCACCCGCTCCACCACGTCGCGCGAGACGTAGCGCCCGAACATCCGCTTCACGTCCTCGTAGCGCTGCTGCGTCTGCGCCAGCTTGGCCTCGACCTCGCGCACGCGCCTGGACAGCTCGAGCACGTCGAACGCGCCGCGCTCGCGGATGCCGCGCTGCACCTCGCCGTGGTGGCGCTCGAGCTGGATGTGCATGTAGACGGCGACCGGGAATCCGGTGATCGCGACGACCTCGACCTTCTGCGAGAGCTGCGTGCCGTCGATCGGCATGCGCAGGCCATAGAGCGTGGAGAAGACGATCGCGTCGGCGATCATCGCCGCCATCATGGCGAGGAAGAGCGGCACCAGGAGCGGCACGCCGGGCAGCCGGTTCACGAGCAGCTGGTAGCTGACCAGGATCACGACGAAGTCGACGAGGAACGCCGCCACCGAGCAGAAGCGGACGAACACCGAGTGCTCGACGAGCACGCTCTGGGTCAGGTCGACCCAGCCCTCCGGCGGATGCGCGGCGTGGTACGCGAGGATCTCCTCGAACACGGCGTGCAGCGCGTGGATGCAGAGGATCGCCAGCAGCAAGCGCCGCGCGGCTCGCGACCCCTCGAGCGTGTACACGAGCACCGTCGCGCCCAGGAGGAGCGGCAGGAACGTCGAGTAGCCGATGAAGCCTTGCCCCGCGACCAGCTCGACCGAGATCGGCGTCTGGCCCTTGTCGGCGACGAACAGCATCGTGACGAAGAAGCCGATGCCGAGGTAGAGCGGCGCGAGTCCAAACCGTGGCGAGAGCGCGTGCAGGCCACACAGCGCCACCGCGAAGCCGAACAGCTCGACGAGAAAGAGCACGCTTACTCGGGCTCTTCGGTGCCTGCGCGATGATCGATGCCGAGCGCGCGCATCTTCTTGTAGAGGTGCGACCGCTCGAGCTGCAGCTCCTTGGCGGTGTTCGAGACGTGATGATCGTGGGCCTCGAGCGCGGCCAGGATGATCTCGCGCTCGGCGGCGGCGACCAGATCCTTGAACGGCGTGCCCGCCTCGTACGCGCCCTTCACGGGCTGCACGCGCGGCAAGGCGTCGCGCACGTCGGCCTCGGCGATCTGATCGCTGTCGCCGGTGAGGATGACCATGCGCTCGACGACGTTCTTGAGCTCGCGCACGTTGCCGGGCCAGTCGTGCTGCATCATCAGCGTCACCGCGCCCGGCGTCATGCGCTTCACGCGGCGGTCGTCACGCGCGCACGCCATGGCCAGGAAGTGCTCGATGAGCGCGGGGATGTCGTCCTTGCGCGCGCGCAGCGGCGGCATCTCCACCGGCACGACGTTGAGGCGGTAGAAGAGGTCCTCGCGGAAGCGGTTGCCGGCGATCTCCGCCTGCAGATCCTTGTTGGTCGCCGCGATGACGCGCACGTCGACCTTGATGGTCTCGGTGCCGCCGACCCGCTCGAGCTCGCCCTCCTGCAGCGCGCGCAAGACCTTGGCCTGCGCGCTCGGGTTCATGTCGCCGATCTCGTCGAGGAACAGGGTCCCGCCGTCGGCCTGCTCGAACTTGCCGCGCCGATCCTTGGTGGCGCCGGTGAACGAGCCCTTCTCGTGGCCGAAGAGCTCGCTCTCGATCAGCTCCGACGGAATCGCGGCGCAGTTGACCTTCACGAACGCCGCCTTGGCGCGTTTCGACTGATCGTGGAGCGCGCGAGCGACCAGCTCCTTGCCCGTGCCGTTCTCACCGGTGATGAGGACGCGGCCCGACGTGGGCGCGGTCTTCGCGACCTTGTCGTAGATCGCCTTCATCACGGCGCTGCGCCCGACGATGGAGTGCTCGGCCTGTGCGCGTGCGCGCAGGCGTGCGTTTTCGCGCTGCAGCCGCCCGAACTCGAGAGCGTTCTTGACGACCAGCTCGAGCTTGTCGCCGGACAGCGGCTTCTCGATGAAGTCGTGGGCGCCGCCCTTGGTGGCCTGCACGGCGGTCTCGACCGTGGCGTTCCCCGACATCATGACCACCATCACGTCGGCGTGCGCGGCCCGGATCTTGGGGAGGAGGTCGAGGCCGCTGCCCCCGGGCATCATCACGTCGAGGAGGACGAGGTCGACGTCGTGCTCGGCGAGCTTGGCCAGGCCGAGCGCGCCGTTGCCTGCGGTCTCGACTGAATACCCCTCGACTTCGAGACCGAGCTTGACGGTCTTGAGGATGTTGGGCTCGTCGTCGATGACGAGGATCGTGGAGCGTGGCATCCACGGACGAAGGTATCAGATTTGACTCGGCGCGCCGGGGCTCGTAGCTTCCAGGCAATGCGCGCCCAGCCGGGTTTCAAGTTCTACCTGGCAGTTCTCACCTTCTGCGTCGCCGTTGTCGGCGCGATGGCGAGCTGCAAGAAGAAGCCAAAGACGCCGGCCTGCGACGGCAATGACGACTGCAAGGACGGCCTCGTGTGCGTCAACAAGCAGTGCGTCGAGTGCTCGAAGGACGCCGAATGCGGCGACGGCAAGTCGTGCAAGGACGGCGCGTGCGTGGCCAAGGCCGAGTGCACGAAGGATCTCGACTGCCCCGACGGTCAGGTCTGCCAGGCCGGCCAGTGCCGCAGCTGTACCAACGATGGCGAGTGCGGCCCGGGTGGGCAGTGCCTGGTCGGCAAGTGCAAGCGGGCGACGGCGTGCAAGACCGACGACGAATGCGCCGACGACGAGGATTGCGTCGACGGCTTCTGCCAGCGCCCGTGGGCCGGCGGCGGCGGTGACGCGTCGTGCCAGCTGGCCACCGTGTACTTCGGGCTCGACGACGCGACGATCGCGCAGAGCGAACGCGACCGCCTCGATGGCAACCAGCAGTGTATCGAGAAGACCGCCGGCAAGTCGGTGCTGCTCGTCGGCCACACCGACCAGTCCGGCACCGACGAGTACAACATCGCGCTATCCGAGCGCCGCGCCCAGACCGTCGCCGACTACCTCGCGCGCCTCGGGACCGACCCGGCGCGGATGCAGGTCGTGCCCAAGGGCGAGAGCGAGCTGACCGGCTCGGGCGACGACAAGGACCGCCGCGTCGAGTTCCAGTGGAAGTGAGCACCATGCAGAAGCTCCGTTCTCTCGCGTTTGTCCTGGCCACCGGTGTCGTCGCCGGCGCCGCCCTGCCCGGCTGCTTCTTCTTCACGACGAAGAGCGAAGGCAAGTCGCTGCGCAAGGACGTCACCGCGCTCGAGGCTCGCGTCTCCACGAAGGAGGACGAGATGACCGGCAAGGTCGGCGAGCTCAAGCGCGTGCTCGACGAGGCCACCAAGATCCTGAAGCGCAACAGCGCCGACATCGGCGCCGACGTCGAGGCGCTCCGCAACGACATCAAGGTGTCGACCGGCCTGGTCTCGGCGGCGAAGAACATGCTCGACGAGATGAAGGCCGACTACGACAAGTCCAAGGCGAGCACCGAGGAGCGCGTGGCCGCCCTCGAGGCGCGCCTGGCCGCGATCGAGGCGCGCACCGGCGGCGGCACCACCGGTGGCGGCAGCGGCGTGGTGGTCGCGAGCGGCAACCCCGACGAGCTCTGGACGCAGGCGACGGCGGCGTTCGGCGCGAAGCGCTGGAATGACGCGCGCGAGGCGTTCAAGAAGCTGTCGCTCCAGTTCCCGACGCACGACCGCGCCGACGACGCGCAGTACTTCCGCGGCGAGACGTACTTCCAGGAGGCGGCGTGGGACTCGGCCATCGGCGAGTACCAGAAGGTGTGGGAGAAGTTCCCCGACAGCTCACTCGCCGACGACGCGCTGTTCCGCGCCGCCGAGGCGGCGGAGACGCTCAAGAACTGCACCGAGGCGCGCGCGTACTTGACGGCGCTCAAGCAGAAGTTCCCGAAGTCGACGCTCCTCAAGAAGGCCGAGGCCAAGGACAAGGAGCTGAAGGCCGCGGCCAAGAACAAGGCGAAGTGCACGGGCTGACGACGCTCGCACTGGCGGCGGCCGTGGCGTTCTTCGCCCTGGGTGCCGCCTCGGGCGAGGCGAGCGCGGTGTGCTCGAACCGCCACCTGACGATCTTCGAGATCCACGACACCGCCGCGCTCGTGGCCGTGGTCTCGGTGACCAAGGCGCCCAAGCCGTCGACGAGCGGCGCGGTCGACCTCGTCATCCACGAGCAGCTGAAGGGCACGCCGGCGAAGACCGCCCAGGCCCGAGAGAACGGCTCGTGCACCGCGGGCTTCTACAACGTCTTCGTCGGCAAGGTGGCCAAGACCGCGCTCGTGTTCGTCGGCGCGAGCGGCGAGGCGGTCGGCTACTGGTCGGGCATCGTCGAGGCGCCGAGCGCGGCCACGCTGACGGCGATGCGCGACTGGAGCAAGGCCGCTTCCAGCCAGGCGCGCGCCGAGATCCTCGTGACCGCGATGGAGAGCGCCGACAAGGAGCTCGTCGCCGACGCGGCGTACTACCTCGCCGACGATCCGGCGCTCGTCCTGGCGCTCACGGCGACGCAGGTCGATCGCGTCGCGGCGCTCACCGGCAACCCCGATCACTGGGGCCCGGAGCTCATCCTGACGCGGTTGCGCGGCACGCACCTCGCGGCGCTGCGCGCGCAGGTCGGCTTCGCGAAGGACCTGCAGGCGATCGTCGCGTTCGACTTCGAGCGCGTCACCAGCGCCGAGGAGCTGTCGCGCATCATCGAGCGCGACCGCGCCCCACGCTCGTTCAAGCGCGTGGCGGCGATGGAGCGCTGCGAGCGCGTGCACGGCCGCCGGCTCGAGCGTTTCTCGATCTACAACAGCCGCGATCCCGACCGCGCACGATGGCGCGCGCTGGCGCGGGCGTGTCGAACCGGGACCCCAGCGACGCGTTCGCCCTAGTCGTGCGGACCGAGCGAACCGAGTCGCAGCGTCACTTCATGCCGGCGTCCTTCGCCTTCTGCAGACCGTCGGGCTTGAGCGGGTACGCGCCACCGACCTTGGTGTGGCAGGTGTTGCACGTCGCCGACGGGTTGGCCTTCTTGTAGTCCTTGAGGAAGGCCTTCATCACCTTCTTGGCCTCGTCCTGACCGCCCTTCTTGCAGGCGTCGCCGAGGAACTTGGTCTCGGTCTTGGCGCGCGAGCAGGGCTTGCCGGCCGAGGCGCTCTCGGCGGTGAAGCCCACGATGGCGAGCGTGGCGACGAAGGCGGTGATGATCGAAGCGAACCCGAGCTTGGCCATGGACAGATCCTCTTGGGCGAAGAACCAGAGAACGGTGGGACGGGGCTACCCCGCGCCCCATTCATACGCACGAGGCGCGCGAAGTTACCATCCTCATGTAGCCGAGATCACTTGGTAGTCCAGGGTTCGCCGAGCGCCCGGCCCGCCGCTCCCGGATCCGCCGCCGCGTTCACGGCCGCGATCGCGCACGCCGCGGCCGCGCCGGTGCCAGCCACCTGCACGGCCGCCGCCAGGGTGACGCCGCCGATCGCGACCACCGGGACGGTGCCAGCCACCTGCACGGCGGCTGCGAGGCCGTCCAGGCCGACGATGGGATCGGGGTTCGCCTTGGTGCCGGTCGCGAACACGGGGCCGAAGCCCAGGTAGTCGGCGCCGGCGCGGACGGCGGCCGACACCTGCGCGAGGTCGTGCGTCGAGATGCCGATCATCATCGTTGCGCGGCGCGCGCCCAGCGCCGCGGCGGCATCGGCGAAGGGCAGGTCGTCCTGGCCGAGGTGCACGCCGTCGGCGTCGCACGCGAGCGCGATGTCGAGGCGATCGTTCACGACCAGGAGCGCGCCCGCTGCACGTGTCACCCGCCGCGCCATGCGCGCGACCGCGAGGATCTCCTTCGCGCTCGCCGGCTTGAGTCGGACCTGCAGGACGCTCGCGCCCGCGCCGCCATCCGCGGCCGGAGTCACCAGGATCTTCGCGAGTTCCTCGTCGTCGCGGTCGAGGATCGCGTAGTAGCCGCGGATCCGGGCCGCCGCCGCCTTAGCTGACAGGCTTGTGTCACCAGTTGCAGTAGACTGCGCCATCGTGGCCTCGACGAAGAAGAAGGTCGTGGCGCAGCCACCGGCCAAGCCGGCCGGGCTGTTCCAGCTCCGCGCACCCTATCAGCCGGCCGGCGATCAGCCCAAGGCGATCCAGGACCTGACCGAAGGCCTGACGCGCGGCGATCACGCGCAGGTGCTGCTCGGCATCACGGGCTCGGGCAAGACCTTCACGATGGCGAACGTGATCGCGGCGGCCGACCGGCCGACGCTCATCATGGTCCACAACAAGATCCTGGCGGCGCAGCTCTACGGCGAGCTGAAGGAGCTGTTCCCCGACAACGCCGTCCACTACTTCGTCAGCTACTACGACTACTACCAGCCCGAGGCGTACGTGCCGACCTCGGACACGTACATCGAGAAGGACTCGATCATCAACGAAGAGATCGACCGCATGCGCCATGCGGCGACCTTCGGCCTGCTCTCGCGGCGGGACGTGATCATCGTGGCGTCGGTGTCGTGCATTTACGGCATCGGCGCGCGCGACACCTACGAGGAGATGACGATCGAGCTGAAGGTCGGCGGGGACACGCCGCGCGACGACATCCTGCGCCGCTTCGTCGAGCTCCACTACGACCGCAACGACGTCGACTTCCACCGCGGCACGTTTCGCGTGCGCGGCGACTGCGTCGAGGTCTTCCCGGCCTACGAGGCCGACACCGCGATCCGCATCGAGCTGTTCGGCGACACCATCGAGGCGATGTACGAGATCGATCCGCTGCGTGGCAAGGTGAAGCGGCCGATCGAGCGCACGGTGATCTTTCCGGCGTCGCACTACGCGACGTCGAAGGAGTACCTGCGGCGCGCGATGTCGACGATCCGCGTCGAGCTGACGGAGCGGCTCGAGGAGCTCACGCAGCAGGGCAAGCTGCTCGAGCGGCAGCGCCTCGAGCAGCGCACGATGCACGACCTCGAGTCGATGGAGCAGATGGGGCACTGCCCCGGCATCGAGAACTACTCGCGCCATCTGTCGGGGCGCGCGCCGGGCGAGCCGCCGCCCACGCTCATCGACTACTTCCCGGACGACTTCCTGCTCTTCGTCGACGAGTCGCACCAGACCGTTCCGCAGGTCGGCGGCATGTTCAACGGCGACCGCGCGCGCAAGGAGATCCTGGTCGAACACGGCTTCCGGCTGCCGAGCGCGCTCGACAACCGGCCGCTTCGCTTCGACGAGTGGAAGGAGCGCGTGAAGCAGGTGGTCTACGTCTCCGCGACGCCGGCGGACTGGGAGCTCGCCGAGTCGCAGGGCGTGGTGGCCGAGCAGATCATCCGGCCCACCGGCCTCCTGGATCCGGAGATCGAGATCAAACCCGTGGGGCACCAGGTGGATCACCTGCTGGGCGAGATCCGCGAACGCGTGGCCAAGAGCGAACGTGTGCTGGTGACGACCTTGACCAAGCGCATGGCCGAGGACCTGACCGAGTACTACGCCGAGGTCGGCGTGAAGGTCCGCTACCTCCACTCCGACGTCGACACGCTCGAGCGCATCCAGATCGTGCGCGACCTGCGCCGGGGCGAGTTCGACGTGCTGGTCGGCATCAACCTCCTGCGCGAGGGCCTCGACATCCCGGAGGTGTCGCTGGTGGCGATCCTCGACGCCGACAAGGAAGGCTTCCTGCGCTCGGCGCGCTCGCTCATCCAGACCATCGGCCGCGCCGCGCGTAACGTCGCCGGCAAGGTGATCCTGTACGCCGACAAGGAGACCGACTCGATCAAGCTGGCGGTGTCCGAGACCCGGCGCCGCCGCACCGTGCAGGCCGCGTACAACAAGCAGCACGGCATCGAGCCGCGCACGACCACGCGCACCATCCTCGACGTCCAACCCGCCGATCCGCTCCCCAAGAAGGGCAAGGGCGGCAAGCAGACGCCCACCCTCGCGGCGCTCTCCGGCTCCGCCATCGACGACCTCGACTCGCTGCGCCAGGCGATCGACAAGCTGCGCACCGCCATGAAGGCCGCGGCCGACGACCTCGACTTCGAGCTCGCCGCCCAGCTCCGCGACCGCGCCCGCGAGCTCGAAATGATGGAGCTGCAGATGCGCTGAGGCCGCCGCCGGAGGCACCGGCCATCAGCGCATCCGCAGAGGCCTCAGATCTCAGACTCAGGTCTCAGACCTCGGTCCTCGGGCCCAGAGAGTCGCGCACGTCAGGGCGGATCGCTGGACGCCTCGGCGTTCGGATCGGGCCGCCACGATGTCGGGTCGACCCGATCGGATGTCTTCTTGTAGAGCTTCACGCGCAGCTGGCCACGCGCGGTGATCCCGGTGTCGCGGTCCGTCGTCTCGATCGCGAGCCACAAGTACGGCGGCTCGTGCCGCAGCACGTTGACGCTCGCGTGCACGCGAACCGTCTCGTGGTCCGGCGCCCGCATGACGTCGATCGCGAGCACGGTCCGGAACGTGGCGCCGGGCTTCGGCAAGACGCAGCGCTCCGGCGTGCACTCGATGTCGTCGAGCGCTGCCGTCGCGTGGGGGCGCGCCTTGCTCTCCGGCTTGCACGGCATCCCTCTCGCCCACGACACCGACAGGTGCCACCCACCTTCATGGGGCTCGAAGCATCCGACCGGCTGAACGTACCGCTCGCCTCGCGAATCGTCCGTAATCACCAACGTTTCCAACGCAGGATCCGCCGACGCGTGCTGGTGGGTGGCACCTGATTGGCTAAACCAATTGGCTAAACCAATCATGACCGGAAGCCCAAGGCGCATCCAGCAACCCTGCGCGGTGGCTCACGCCGTTGCTGTCAGCGTGAGGTCAGGCCTCGGGTCCGAGATCGATCTTCCCGAGGCCCGAGGCCCGAGGCCCGAGGCCTCGACGAGCGCGCGAGCGGCCGGGCCGAGGGCCGCTCACGCGGTCATCGAATGCAGTCCGATCTGATTGCCCTCGAGGTCGAGGACGACGGCGACGAAGCCGAATTCGCCGATCGACATGTGGGGCGCGACCTCCTTGGCGCCGGCGGTCTTGGCGCGCGCGAGCGTGGCCTGCACGCCGTCGGGCGCGTCGAGGTAGATGAGGACGCCGGCGCCCGGCGTGAGCCGCGGCGCCGAGACGAGCGCGCCGGTGACGCCGCGCGCCTCGCGGTCGACGGGGAAGACGGCGTGCGGCTCGCCGCCGAATGCCTCGCGCTTCAGCGTGACGGCGAACGTCTTCTCGTAGAACGCCACGGCCTTGTCCATGTCGCGGGCCGGGATCTCGAACCAGTTGATGCTGTTGGTCTTCACGGGAATCTCCAAGTCTCTCGGTTGGTGGAACTACGCTCTTGACCCTGCCATCCGCTTTCGACAGCCTTCTGTCAGGTTTCATGCGCAAGAAGTCCCGCCTCTTCGCCCTCGCCGAGGCACTGCGAGGACGCCGCACCGGTGTCACCGCGCAGGAGCTCGCCGATCGCTTCGGCGTCACGATCCGCACCATCTATCGTGACCTCGACGCGCTCCAGGACGCGGGCCTGCCGCTGCGCGCCGACCGCGGCCGCGGCGGCGGCTACGCGCTCGACAAGGCGTACCAGCTCCCGCCCATCAACCTCACCGCACGCGAGGGCGCGCTCATCGTCGCGCTCGGCAAGATGGCGCTCGACCAGCGCCTCCTGCCCTTCACCTCGTCGATCGAGGCTGCGCTCGACAAGGTGCGCGGCGCGCTCTCGACGTCGGCGCAGCGCGAGCTCCTCCGCCTCGTCGACCAGCTGCAGATCGTCGGCGTCCCTGCCCTGCCCATCCCCAACACGGTGCGCGCCGCCGTCGAGACCGCGTGGTTCGAGGATCGCGCGCTCTGCATCCACTACCGCAAGGTCGCCTACGACCCGCCGCAGCGCCGCACGGTGCGCATCCGCAACCTGGTCTTCGACCGCTCGATCACGCTGCTCAACTGCGTCGACCTCGACAGTGGCGAGGACCGCCAGTTCCGCCTCGAGCGCATCACGCAAGCCGATGTGCTCGAAGCCGAGTTAGGCTGAGGTATGGCGGCGCAGCGCACGCGCGGACGTCGGTCGACCAAGAACCGCCGGCTCGTGCTCATCGAGCTGAAGACCTCCGCCGACGTCGAGGCGCACTGGAACACGCACCTCAAGCACGGCGGCGCCTACGGTCCGCCCGGCGGGCGCGCCGAGGCGCTGGTGACGCTGATGATCGTCGGGCCCGCCGCGATGCCGTTCGAGCTCCCCGCCAAGACCGTGTACGTCGGCGCCGAGGGCACCGGCTACGAGATCACCGGCTTCAACGCGGCCCTCAAGAGCGAGCTCTTCGCGTGGATGAAGGCGAACATCGCCGAGGACGCCGCCGAGCACGCACCGACCACCAAGATGCCCAAGTTTCCGCGCGACACCAAGAAGTAGCGCGCTCACCGCCGGCGGTAGCGGATGCGCCAGATCGGCAGGCCCGTCTCCTCGGCGTTCTGCTCGCGCCACGAGCGCACGCCATACGGATTGCCCTCGCGCCAGAACGTCCACGGCCCGGCCAGGTTCGCGAAGAGCTCGTCGCGCCGCTCGAACCACTCCATCGCGTCGAGCGCGACGTCCCACACGTCCGATTGCACGAGCACGTCGGCGCCCGATCGCATGACGCCCGCGACGCCGACCACCAGCGCGTCGTCGACCATGCGCCGGTTGACGTGCCTCGCCTTGAACCACGGATCCGGGAAGTTGATGTAGACGCGATCGATCGACGCCGGCGGAAAGATCTCCGCGAGGTGTTTCTGCGCCTGGCAGAACACCGCGACCACCGGCGCTCCCGACTGCTGCGCGCGCTTGTTCACCAGGTCGACCAGCTCGTCGCGGATCTCCAGCCCGACGTACGTGCGGTCCGGCTCCACCACCGCGCGCTCGAACAGGAACTGCGCGTCGGCGCACCCGATCTCGACCTCGACCGGCCGCCCGGGCTCGAGCACCGGACGTTCGCCGCGGAACTCGTCGTAGAACGAGAGCAACGGGTTGACGTGCTGACGGATCCGCACGCGCGCTACTCCGCGGGCGCGATGTTCGCGTCGAGCGCGAGGTAACCGAACTGCCGCACGTTGAGCGGTGAGGCCAGCGCGTCGAGCCCGCTCCGCTCCACCCAGCGCCAGTCGACGAGCTCGTCGTTGGGCACGATCTCGTCGGCCTCGTGCACGTCCGCCACGAACACGAAGTTCATGTGCAATCCCTTCGAGCCCGCCTGGTGCTCCTCGAATCCGAGGTAGCCCCACGGCACGCCGTCGAGCGCGCCCACCAGCGGTCCGAACCGACCGACCAGCCCGGTCTCCTCGCGCAGCTCGCGCACCGCGGCCTCGAGCGGCGTCTCGCCCGCCTCGATCTCGCCGCCGACCGGCAGCCATGTCTGCAGCCGCTTGTGGAAGATGACGAGCACCTCGCCTCCCGGCCCGCCGCGTCTCGCGTACACCGCCACCGAGAACGCGCGCCGCGTGCTGGGCGCGGTCGCACTCACGGCAACACCTCGAACGCGCCGCCGTTCGACGAGCGTCCGTCGACGGTGACGATCACGTCGGTCGCGCCCACGCGCGCCGCGGCCGGCACCTCGACGTCGATGGCCACGTCGCTCCACGCGAGCACGAGCGCGCGCGCCATCGGCAGCTCGAGCCCGAAGTCGACCGCGCCCGGCGGCAGCGACGAGCACGCGCCGTCGCCGGCGGCGCGCCCGTCACCGCAGAATCCTTCGCCGTGCACGGTGACCATCGTTCCTCGCGTCGCCTGCGTCGGCTCGATCCGATCGACCGTCGGACCGTCCGCCGCCGAGCATCCGGACAGCCACGCGGCCAGCACCACGCCGGCCGCGCGCAATCTCACTGCGGGACCTTCTTCCAGTCCTCGAGGAAGCGCGCCAGGCCGAGGTCCGTCAGCGGGTGCTTCGCCAGCTGCAGCAGCACGCTCAGCGGACAGGTCGCGACGTGCGCGCCCATGCGAGCCGCCTGGTGCACGTGCATGGGATGCCGCACCGACGCGACCAGCACCTCGGTCTCGAATCCGTAGTGATCGTAGATCTCCAGGATCTCCTGGATCAGCTGCATGCCATCGGTCGACACGTCGTCGAGCCGCCCCACGAACGGCGAGATGTACGTCGCGCCGGCCTTGGCCGCGAGCAGCGCCTGCGTCGCGCTGAAGCACAAGGTCACGTTGGTCTTGATGCCCTCGTCGTGGCACGTCTTCACCGCCTTCAGCCCCTCGGCGATGAGCGGGATCTTGACGACGATGTTCTTGCGGAGCGCCGCGAGCTCGCGCGCCTCCTTCATCATCTCGTCGTGCGTGAGCGTGACGACCTCGGCGGAGACCGGGCCCTTCACGATGTCGCAGATCTCGAGCAGCACTTCGCGGAACTTCCGGCCGGTCTTGGCGACGAGCGACGGGTTGGTGGTGACGCCGTCGACCAGGCCCATCGAAGCGGCTTCCTTGATCTCTCGGACGTCGGCGGTGTCGATGAAGAAACGCATGGTGGCTCCTCGATGCGATGCGCGTGATCTTGCGCGCTTCTCGGGACGGTCGTAGCGTGCCGATCCTCGTCGCGTCAATCGTGACGCACCTCAGGTCATGGCCAAGCACGTCATCGTCGGTTGCGCGGGGTTACCGCACGGAGTGGGCTGGCCGCGTTACTTCCTGCGGCTCCCGTATCTCGAGACCGCTGCGCTGCTCCAGGGACCGGTACGGCCATCCGTGCTCCGTCGCTGGAAGGAGAGCGCCGGTCACGAGGGCGCGTTCGGGGTCGTGGCTCCCGCGATCGTGACGCACACTCCGGGACCTCGTGGCTTCGGGCCGCGCGGATGGCCGGTGCCCGCCGGGCGCACCAACGAAGTTGGTGGTTTCCGTGCGAGCGAGATCGTGGGCCAGGGTCTCACGGCGCTCACCGAGGCCGCCGACGTGCTCGACGCCGGTGTCGTGATCTTCCGGACGCCGCCCGAATTCTCGCCGTCGCAGTCCAACCGCGACGCCATGCGCCGCTTCTTCACCGAGGACGCGACCGCCGAGCGCTTCGGGAAACGCACGCGCGTGTGGGTCCCGTCGGGCTTGTGGGAGCCGCCCGCCGCCTACGCCGTCGCGCGCGATCTCGGAATCCTGTGTGGTCTCGATCCCCTCGGCGGTGATCCCGAGCGGCACCACGCGCCGTTCTGGGCCTCGCTCAGCGGCGACGACGCCTATCTCGTGATCAGCGGGCTCGGTCGAGCTCGCCGTCGGACGAGCAACGACGACCTCGAGCAGATCGCGGAAATCGCCCTGCGACACGACCGTTCCTGGGTCGTGTTCTCCACCGTCGAGCCCTTCCCCGATGCGATCCGGCTATCGAAGCTGGTCGCAGGCACATCCACCGACACCGACGAGCCCGACGAGAGCGACGCGGATCAACCCGATGACGAGGACGTCGAGGTTGATCCGCCGGAGTGACTAGAGAAAGAACGTCGCGATCGGTACTGGAAGCTCGCCAACGATTTTTGGCGGTAGCGGCTTCGCGGGTCTCTCGACGGCCATCGCGCGAGGCGCGGCAGTCGAAAGCTGCTTCTTGGTGGAACGGCCCGTCTTGATCGAGCCCTTGCGCTGAGTGGGACGTGCGGAACGCTGATCTCTGACCATGTTTCCCCCCGAGGGAATGGACGCCTACGACAGTAAAGAGGGCCTCTGGCGGCTGTCAATCGACGAGCCCGGCTCCTTTACAACAGGTCGGTCCTCTCCTATAAATATCCAACATAACTAGACAATCGGGTAACCAATGGATTTTTCTCACGTCACCGAACCCGCCCTGAGCGCTTCCACGGACTTGCTGGTGATCGTCTCCTTTGGTGACCCGACGAAGGACCCCACGTTCCGTTCTCTCGACACCGCCACCGGCAAGGGCCTCTCGGAGGCTGCCAAGTCCGAGTCGTTCGAGGGCAAGTCCGGACAATCACTGATCTTCTGGGCGAACGGCTCGACCAAGGCCAAGCGCATCGCCGTCCTCGGCGCGGGCGCCAAGTCCGAGGTCGAGGTGACGGCGCTTCGCGACGTCGGGGCGGTAGCTGCGCAGATCGCCAACAAGGTCGGGGCCAAGAGCCTGGCGCTGGTCGTCCCGTCGCTGGGCGGTCCGCGTGAGGCGGCCTCGATCCAGATGATCGCGGAAGGCGCGCTCCTCGGAAGCTACAAGTTCGGCCGGTACCTGACCGGCGCCGACGCGAAAAAGACGCCGAGTCTCAGTAACTTCGGCATCGTCGTCGAGTCGAAGGGCAAGAAGCCCACCGCGGCTCAGTCCAAGGCCATCAAGGGCGCCCTCGATCGCGCCCAGGTCGTCGCGGGAGCCGTCGCCCGCGCCCGCGACATGATCAACGAGCCCGCCGGCTTCATGACGCCGACGCAGGTCGCGCACGAGGCCGAGGCCATCGCCAAGAAGCACGACAGCGTCTCGGTCACGGTCCTCTCCGCGAAGAAGTGCGAGGACCTCGGCATGGGGATGTTCCTCGCCGTGGGCAAGGGCTCCGATCAGGAGTCGAAGCTCATCCATCTGGTCTACAAGCCGAAGAAGGCGAAGAAGAAGATCGCCATCATCGGCAAGGGCGTGACGTTCGACTCGGGCGGCTACTCGCTCAAGCCGTCGAACGCGATGGAGGACATGAAGGTCGATATGTCCGGCGCGGCGGCCGTCATCTGCGCCATCGACGCGATCGCCGCGATCGGATCCGAATACGAGGTGCACGCGGTGGCGGCGTGCTGCGAGAACCTGGTCTCGGGCCGCGCATACAAGCTCGGCGACGTGCTGCAGTCGATGGACGGCACCACCGTCGAGATCAACAACACCGACGCCGAGGGCCGTCTCACGCTCGGCGACGCGATCACGTACGTGCGCACCAAGGTGCAGCCCGACGAGATGTTCGACTTCGCGACGCTCACCGGCGCGTGCATGGGGGCGCTCGGTCCGTACACCGCGGGCGTGATGTCGGATCACGACGGTCTCTGCCGCGCGTGGCTGTCCGCGGCCGAGCGCGCGGGCGAGGACATGTGGCGGCTGCCGCTCACGTCGCGTCTGCGCGAGCAGCTGAAGAGCCCGGTCGCCGACATGCGCAACACCGGCGATCGCTTCGGCGGCGCGATCACGGCTGGCCTGTTCCTCAAGACGTTCGCGAAGGACACGCCCTGGGTGCACGTGGACATCGCGGGCCCCGCGTCGCTGTCGTCGAGCCGGCCTTATCAGCCGCGCGGCGGTACCGGATTCGCGGTCGCTTCGATCGTCGAGTACCTGACCAAGCGCTGAGCGTAATCGACTGTTATTTCAATGGTTTCCCGTACACCGCAGCGCAGCATTATTTGACGCCGCTACCCGTGGCTGGTACACTGGGGGTCTAGCTCGGTCCGTACACGAGGAATCCATTGAAGCAACAGTTCGCGATCGGTGACAAGGCGGTCTATCCGGTACATGGGGTCGCGGAGGTGGTGGCGATGGAGAAGCGCGACATCGGCGGCGCGCAAACCAACGTCTATATCCTCAAGATCCTTGAGACTGGACTGAAGATCATGGTGCCCACGGCGAACGCCGGCACCGTCGGTCTCCGCGACCTGATCGGGTCGAAGCAGGTCAAAGAGGTCTACGCGATCCTCAAGTCCCGCGACGTACCGCGCGACACGCAGACCTGGAATCGTCGTTATCGGGAGTACATGGAGAAGATCAAGACGGGGAGCATCTTCGAGATCGCCGAGGTGCTCCGCGATCTGTGCGTGCTCCGCGCGACCAAGGACCTCTCGTTCGGCGAGCGCCGCATGCTCGAGAACGCGCGATCGCTGCTCGTACGCGAGATCGCCGTCGCGAAGGCGACGCCCGAGGACAAGGTCGCGGCCGAGATCGACGCGATGTTCGCGAAGGCCGCGGCGTAAGCCGCCGGCTCGCACTCGCTACCGGCGGACTCGCCGGCTCGTCAGTAACGCAGGAACGCGCTGGCCCAGGTCAGCCCGGCTCCGAAAGCTATCAGCGCGACCATGTCGCCGCGCTCGATCTTCCCGAGCTCGATCGCCTCGTGCATGCAGATGGGGATCGAGGCGGCGGTGGTGTTGCCGTACTTGTGGATGTTGTTGTGCATCTTCTCGTCGGGCAGGCCGATCATCTTGGCAACCATCTGATTGATGCGCAGGTTCGCCTGGTGCGGGATCACCATGTCGATGTCGTCGAGCTTGAGCCCGTTGGTGACCATGCCTTCCATGAGCACCATCGGCATGCGGGTGACCGCATGCTTGAAGACCTTCTTCCCGACCATGTGCGGGTAGTGCTTCGCGGCGTCCATGTCCGCGGCCGTGATGCGCGGGTGATTGCGCGACGCCGGTGACTCGGTCCACAGGATCTCCGCGTCGGAGCCGTCGGCGTGGAGGTGGGTCGACAGGATCATGTTCTCGTCGGTCGAGCGTCCGACCAGCGCCGCGCCCGCGCCATCACCGAAGAGGACGGTCACGTCGCGGCCGCGCGTGGACACGTCGAGCCCGGTCGAGTGCACCTCGCTGCCGATGACGAGGATGTTCTTGTACTGACCGCTGCGGATGAACGCGTCGGCCATCGCGAGCCCGTAGATGAAGCCCGTGCACTGCTGGCGGATGTCGTAGCAGGGGATCTCGCGCAGCTTCAGCAGACGCTGCACGAACACGCCGGTGCCCGGGAACGTCACGTCGGGCGAGAGCGTGGCGTAGACGAGCATGTCGACGTCCTTGGCCTCGACGCCCGCCTTCGCGAGCGCCTCGGTGCACGCCTTCGCCGCCATCTCGGCGCCGCCCTCCCCCGGATCGACCCAGCGCCGCTCCTCGATGCCCGACCGCTCCACGATCCATTCGTGCGTCGTCTCCATGACCTTCGACAGGTCGTGGTTCGTGACCACGCGCGGCGGCACATAGGCCCCCACGCCCAGGATGCGGCTGCGATACATCGACATACTCCCCCGTGGCAGTGAAGCTCGGACGTCCAACCACTGACGGCGTCAGCCGTCAGACATCCAGATTCCGGACGTTGAG
Source organism: Kofleriaceae bacterium (assembly GCA_035525615.1). Taxonomy (GTDB): domain Bacteria; phylum Myxococcota_A; class Polyangia; order Haliangiales; family Haliangiaceae; genus UBA2376. The sequence continues at coordinate 58,689 of DATLEB010000104.1, forward strand.
CGCGTTCTCTTCGATGAACTGCCGGCGCGGCTCGACCAGGTCCCCCATGAGCGTCGAGAAGATCTCGTTGGCCACCTGCGGCTCGCGCACGTCGACCCTGAGCAGGTTGCGGCGCGTGGGATCCATCGTGGTCTCCCAGAGCTGCTCCGCGTTCATCTCGCCCAGACCCTTGTAGCGCTGGATCTGGAGGCCCTTGCGTCCGAGCGCCTCGATCTCGGTCGCGACCTCGTCGAACGTCTGCCACAGGACCGCCGGGGCCGTCGATCCGGCTCCGTGCGGCGTGATCGTGAACGGCCCGGCCAGCACGTTCTCGAGCTCGTCGGTGATCTTGCGCAGCTCGGCGAACTCGGTAGCGCGCACCAGCTCGAAGCCGATGATGGTCTCGCGCCGCACGCCGAACATGCCGGGCGCCGCGCGCACCGCCCACGTCCCGTGCTCCGCGTCCTGGCGCAGCTCGAGCTCGACACCGCCCAGCTCGCCGTGTCGGCGCGTGAGCTCCGCCTTCACTCTCGCCGACAGCTCCAGGAGCCGCGCCTGATCGCGCAGGTCCTCGGGCTTGAGGCCGGCCTCGGCGAACTCGGCCGAGATGCGGCCGTCGCCACGCTTGTCGAGCAGCCCGCGCATGCGGCGCGCCTCGTACACGCGCTTGACGGCGCTCTTGAGCGCCTCGCCGGTGAGCGTCGCGGTCTTGCCCTCGCGCGTGCCGGTCACGATCGACTCGCCGGTGACGCTGTCGAGCAGGAAGTCCTCGAGCGCCTCCTCGTTCTTGAGGTAGCGCTCGCTCTTGCCCTTCTTCACCTTGTAGAGCGGCGGCTGCGCGATATAGACGTGCCCGCCGCGGATGAGCTCTTCGAAGTGGCGATAGAAGAGCGTCAGGATGAGCGTGCGGATGTGCGAGCCGTCGACGTCGGCGTCCGTCATGATGACGATGCGGTGGTAGCGGAGCCGTGCGATGTCCTTCTCGACACCGACTCCCGTACCGAGCGCGGTGATGAGTGTCGCGATCTCCATCGACGAGAGCATGCGATCGAAGCGCACGCGCTCGACGTTGAGGATCTTGCCCTTGAGCGGGAGGATCGCCTGGATGGCGCGATCGCGGCCCTGCTTGGCGGAGCCGCCGGCGCTCTCACCCTCGACGATGAAGAGCTCGCACTTCGTCGGGTCGCGCTCCTGGCAGTCGGCGAGCTTGCCCGGTAGCGAGGTCAGCTCGAGCGCGCCCTTGCGCTGCACCATCTCGCGCGCCTTGCGCGCCGCCTCGCGCGCCTTCGCCGCGAGCAACGCCTTGCCGATGATGGTGCGAGCTTCCTTGGGATTGCGCTCGAGGAACTCCTTGAGCTTGTCGCTCACCACGGCGCCGACCGCGGTCGCGACCTCCGACGACACCAGCTTGTCCTTCGCCTGGTTCGAGTACTTGGGGTCGGGCACCTTCACCGAGATGACGGCGGTGAGCCCTTCACGAAGGTCTTCGCCCGAGAGCGTCGAGCCCTTCATGTCCTTCAGCAGCTTGAACTCGTTCGCGTAGTTGTTGATGGTGCGCGTGAGCGCCTGGCGGAAACCGGTGAGGTGCGTGCCGCCGTCGCGGTTCTTGATCGTGTTGGTGAAGCACACGATCTGCTCGTTGTAACTCTCGTTCCACTGCATCGCGCAGTCGACGGTGATGCCACCCTCGGCCTCCGCCTCGAAGGCGATGACGTCGGGGTTCACGACCGTGTCTTTCGCGTTCAGGTCGGCGACGAAGGTGCGGATGCCGCCCTCGTACTGGAACACGTGCGCGCGGTCGTTGCGCTCGTCGCGGATGGCGATGGCGAGGCCGCTGTTGAGGTACGCGAGCTCGCGCAGCTTCTGCGAGAGCTGCTCGTAGCTGAACGACGTGACGTTCTTGAAGATCGTCGGGTCGGGATGGAACGTGACCGACGTACCGCGCTCCTTCGTCGGACCGAGCTTCTCGAGCCCGGTGGTCGGGATGCCGCGCGAGTACTCCTGGTAGTAGACGAAGCCCTCGCGGTGGATCTCGAGGCGCAGCGAGTCGGACAGCGCGTTCACCGCGGAGACGCCGACGCCGTGGAGACCGCCCGAGACCTTGTAGCTGTCCTGGTTGAACTTGCCGCCAGCGTGGAGCACCGTCATCACGAGCTCGGCGGTGGGCCGCTTCTCGATGGGGTGCATGCCGACCGGGATGCCGCGGCCGTTGTCCTTGACCGTCACCGACGAGTCGGGATGGATGATGACGTCGATGCGATTGCAGAAGCCGGCGAGCGATTCGTCGACCGAGTTGTCGACGACCTCGAACACCAGGTGATGCAGGCCCGTGCCGTCATCGGTGTCACCGATGTACATGCCAGGACGCTTGCGGACACCCTCGAGGCCCTTGAGGACGCTGATGCTTCCGTCGTTGTAGTCCGACCCGTCAGAAGCAGCCGGATTGACAGTGGATTCCGCCATTTCCCTCGACACTCGAAAGAGGTCACGCTTCGTACCACAAACGGTGGGGGTTCGGAAGCTCGAACAGCAGGTTCAACTGATTTGTTTTACAGGGGAAATCACCCCTTCGCGGACCTCGTGATCGACCCGTTCCCGGGTCAGCCGAACGTGCCGGAAATGCGTGGTCGTGATGAAGCACTGGAGCTCGCGCTCGGACAGGTACTCGAACAGGTAGAGATTGCGCGATTCGTCGAGCTCGGAGCTCACGTCGTCGAGCAGGAGAATCGGTGGGTCGCCGTGGTGCTCGCGCAAGAGGTCGAGCTCCGCGGTCTTCCACGCCAGCACGAGCGCGCGCAGCTGCCCCTGGGACGCGAAGTTCGCGGCGTCGGCGTCGGCGAAGCGGAACACGAGGTCGTCGCGGTGCGGGCCGAGCGACGTCGAGCCCCGCGCCAGATCCTTGCGGCGGTCGCGGGCGAACCCTGCCTTCACCGCCGCGACATCCGCCCGCTCGAGCTCCGGCGCCGTCACGTGGACGATGTCGACGGCGATCCCGGTGCGCGTGATGGACTCGAAGGCGCGCGCGAAGCGTGGCTTGAGCTCGTCGAGATAGGCGCGCCTCGCCAGCGAGATGGTCACGGCCAGCGGCGCGAGCTGCTCGTCGTACACGTCGAGCATCGCCTCGGCGTTGCGGTCGTGCTCGGCGTTGCGGAGGATGGCGTTGCGGCTCTTCAGCACCTTCTCGAACGCCTGCGCCTGCTCGAGGTAGCCGGCGGTGTGCGCGAACACGCTGCGGTCGAGGAACTTCCTGCGCTCCGAAGGCGCACCGCGGGCGATCTGCAGGTCCTCGGGCGCGAACAGGACGACATTGAAGCCGCCGAAGTAGCGCGCCAGCGGCCGCGGCGACTTGCCGTCGAGCGTCACGGCGCGATGGCCGGGCTCGACGACGACCTGGTACTTCCGCTCGAGGTCGTCCTTCACGACGCGTGCGGCGAGCGTGGCGCGCGGAGCGTCACGCCGGATGATGTCTGCCAGCCTCGACGTCCGGAACGACCGCAGCGTCGCCAGGACGTAGACGGCCTCGAGCAGGTTGGTCTTGCCCTGGCCGTTGTCGCCGGCGAAGACGTTGAAGCGCGGCCCCGGCACGAGCTGGAGCGGCTCCAGGTTGCGCGCGCCTTCCGCTGCCAGCGCCGCGATACGCACGACGAGAGCTCGGCTCAGATTCGCATCGGCATGATCACGCCGACGTAATCGTCGCCGGCGAGCGGCCGCAGGAGGCCCGGGTCGAGCTCTCCGCCGAGGTCGATGGCGACCTGGTCGGAGTGCATCGCGGTCAGCAGGTCGATGACGTACTTCGGGTTGAAGCCGATGGCGACCGGCTCGCCCGTGTAGTCGGCGTCGATGTCCTCGCGAACCTCGCCCAGATCCGGGTTGTCGCTCGCGATGGTGAAGCCGTGCTCGCCGAACGAGAGCTTCACGCCGCGCGTCTCGCTCGACATGAGCTGCGCGCGCTTGATGCCGTCGATGAATAGCCCGCGGTCGACGACCGCCGAGCGCTTGTGCGTCTTGGGGATGACCTGCTCGTAGGGCGGGAACTGCGCCTCGATGAGCTTCACCGCCAGCGTCAGGTCGTCGACCGACAGGAACAGGTATGGCGTCTTCACGGCGAGCTTCGCGGCGCCGGCCCCGTCGAGGATCTTCTTGATCTCGAGGAGTCCCTTCTTCGGGATGATGACGCCCGCCGAGAGCTGCGGACCGCCCGGCAGCGCGCGGTCGACGCGCGAGAGGCGGTGACCGTCGGTCGAGACCATGCGGGCCGTGGAGCCGTTGGCCTCGAAGAGCACGCCGTTCAGGTGGAACCGCGTCTCGTCGTTGCACACCGAGAACAGCGTGCGGTCGATCATCTCGCGCAGCGTGCTCGCCTCGATGTCGGCGAACGGCGCCTCGCGGTGGTCGGGGACCTTCGGGTAATCGCGGTCGGGCATTCCGACGACGCGGTAGCTGACCTTGCCCGCTTTGATCTCGGCCCAGTTGTTCTCGACCTTCTTGAGCGACAGCTCGTCGCCGGGAAGGTTCACGACGATGTCGTGGAGCGCCTTCGCACCGACGGTGAGCCCGCCTTCGGCGCCGTGCGAGACCTTGAGCTCGGCAGAGAGCGACACGTTCAGGTCGGTGGCGACGCAGAGGAGCTTGCTCTTGCTGCTCACGCGGAGAAGCACGTTCGCGAGCATCGGCATGGTGCTCTTGCGATCGGCGATGCTCTGCGCGAGGCGCAGACCGCGGATGAACTCAGCCTTTTGGATCCGGAACTCCATGGCGTGTCTCTCTTGGTTCGCGAGTTCTCTCTTCTCTTCTCTTTTTGATCGATCAAATTAAGAAGGAAGAATCAGTGATAGTAGAGCCTGTGGACGGTGTGACTAAGTGAGGAAGCCGAGGGGATGTTTACGATCTTCGGAGGTGGGAGTGTGACCGAGAATGTCGGTCTGTCTCTGTGCGGGAGAGGGCAGACGGTGGATTGCGAAAGTGATCCGAAATCCTCCACAGCTAGACCCCCCACCTACATCACAACTTCATCCACAGGCTGGTGCTAGCACGCGGATACGACGCTATCGGAGGAGCGTCCCCTCGATCGCGTGGATCTCGCCACGCAGTCCGGGGTCGTCCTTGAGGCGCTCGGAGATCTTCTCGACCGCCGAGATGACGGTGGTGTGGTGCTTGCCGCCGAACGCGCGCCCGAGGTCGGGATAGCTGTCCTTGGTGTGCTGGCGCGCCAGGTACATCGCCACAGCGCGCGGCCCGGCGATCGAGCGGTGACGGCGGGGGCTCTTCAGATCGAGCGCCTTGACGCCGTAGTAGCTCGCCACGGCCTTGATGACCGCGTCGACCGTGATGTGCTCCCTCGGCCGCGCGAGCGCGCCTCCGAGCGTCTCGTGCGCGAAGGCGAGGTCGATGTTGCGCTTCGACAGCGAGGCGTAGGCGGCGAGCCGGATGAGCGCACCCTCCAGCTCGCGCACGTTCGACTTGATCGAGCTGGCGATGAAGAGCGCCACGTCGTCGGGCAGGTGGATGGCCTCGACGCCGGCTTTCTTGCGAAGGATCGCGATGCGCACCTCGAGCTCGGGCGGCTCGATGTCGGCGAGCAACCCCCAGGCGAAGCGCGTGCGCAGACGATCGGCGATGTCGCTGATCTCGTGCGGCTTGCGGTCGGCGGTGAGCACGATCTGCTTGTGGCTGTCGTGCAACGCGTTGAACGTGTGGAAGAACTCGTCCTGCGTGCCGTCCTTGCCGGCGAGGAACTGCACGTCGTCGACGAGGAGCACGTCGATGCCCTCGCGATACCGCGTCCGGAACTCGTGCATCTTGCCCGAGCGGATCGCGTTCACGTACTCGTTCATGAAGCGCTCGGACGAGATGTAGACGATGCGCGCGCCCGGCCGGAGCCCGAGCTGGGCCCGTCCGATGGCGTGGAGCAGGTGCGTCTTGCCGAGACCGACGCCGCCGCAGATGAAGACCGGGTTGTACTTGGGCGGGTACGCGTTGGCGGCGGCCTGCGAGGCTGCGAACGCGAGCTGATTCGACGGACCCGCGACGAACGTCTCGAACGTGTAGCGTGGGTTGAGCGTCGACGCCTCGGGCGGGAACTTGGAGAGCGCCTCGTCCTCGGTGGGCATCGACGCCGACGTGGCGGCCTGCGCTTCGACGGCGGCGCTGGCAGCGGTCTCGGCCGATTCGATCGGTGCAGGATCGGCGCGCCGCGCGTTCCCGCTGTCGACCGAGAGCTCGACTCGATACGGAACGCCGGTCGTCGCGCGGATCTCGTCGAGGACGGTCTCGAGGTAGTTCGATTCGAACCAGAGCCGAACATACGAGTTGGGGGCGCGTAGATGGAGCACGGAGCCTTCCTGGCCCACGCACTCGATCGGCCGCAGCCACATGTCGAAGTTCTGCGGCGAGACCTTGCTGGAGAGACGGCCAAGCGCGGACTGCCACAGGGCGAGACCGGGCGGGCTGACCTCCGAGGACGATGACGTGCCGGATACCGTCATGCGAGCGCCGCCTTGGACAGCGCTTCCTGTCCACGCAAAGTTATCCACAGAGAGCCTCCCCTGTACCTGTGTGGCGATGAATCCATGAAGAAGAACAGTTGGTTGGAAGAGCAAGCGGATCGAGTTAGCCGAAACAAAGACACGAGTTGTCCACAGACCTCGGCCAGGGCGAGGGTGCGTGTCGCTCCCCCCGGGAAGCATCGCGATCGTTTCGCTCGAGATGCTGCGCGCGCGTCGGTCGTGACGCTCCGCGAGGTTTGGTGTCTAGCAGAGCGGAAATCTGATCAGCAAGGCCAAAAGGTCAGGAATTCAGAAGCCTTCGATCTCACATCACTCCCGAGCGGCGAATCTGTTACGGGAGTGCCAAGCATGTGGATAAGTCATTCGTGGAGCCCAGCTTTCGGGCTGGACGCGTCGAGACAGGTTCGTTGCCTTGACACCCTGGCTCGACGCGAGTATCGATCCCCGTTCCTTTTTCGGCACCGCCCGGAGACTCGTCATCATGAAGCGCACGTACCAGCCCCATAACAAGAGCCGCAAGCGGACCCACGGCTACCGCGCCCGCAAGAAGACGCGCGGAGGCCGCGAGGTCCTGCGCCGCCGCCGGGCGAAGGGTCGCAAGCGTTTGTCGGTGACGATCGCGAAGAAGTAGCTCGCGTGGCGTCATCGCCGCCGTCCGGGCCGCCGACTGGTCGTCCCCGGCCCTTCGCATTGACGAAGGACATGCGGCTGCGGCGACGCCCCGAGTTCCTCTCCGTTCAGTCGTCAGGACGAAAGGTCCACGGGAAGCTGTTCATGGCGATCGTCGCCCAGAACAGCTCCACCTCGTCGGTGGGACGCGTGGGCCTTACCGTCACCAAGCGAATCGGCAACGCCGTGACTCGCAACCGCATCAAGAGACGTACGCGCGAGTGGCTCCGCCGGAATGGCTGGGTGCCCGCGGGGCGTGACGTCGTGCTCGTCGCCAAGGATGGCGCCGCGGCGGCGACGACGGCGGAGCTTGCGGCGGACCTCTCGCGCCTCGTGAGCCGCGTGTCATGACGCAGGTCATGCAGTCGCTCGTGCTCGCGCCCATCCGGTTCTACCGGCGGTTCCTGTCGGCGCTGAAGCCGACGCCGACCTGCCGCTACCTGCCGACGTGCTCGGAGTACGCCATCGAGGCGATCGAGACACGCGGCGTCCTCGTCGGCGGGCTCAAGGCTGCGTGGCGCATCTGTCGCTGCAACCCGCTGTTCCACGGTGGGTACCATCCCGTCGACAGGCAGAGCTGATGGAAGACCAAGGCAAGCGGATCCTCCTGTTCGTCGTCCTCGCGGGCGTGATCTTCTTCGCGTGGCAGTACATGTTCCCGCCGGAGAAGTCGCCGCCGAAGCCGGCGGCCATTCCCGGCGAGGCAGGTGTGCCGCCGACGGCGACCTCGCCGGTCGGCAAGCCCAAGGAAGGCACGCCGGCACCGGTCGAGGTGGCGGTCACCGAGCAGCCCATCGTGCTCGAGTCGAACGCCGTGAAGGTGACGTTCTCGAACGTCGGCGGCGTGCTGAAGGAGTGGGAGGTTCTCTACGATCCGGCCAAGGGCCGCGTCATGCACGAGCACCTGGTGCACGGCGAGCTTCCGGGCAAGAGCCTGGGCGCCGTGAACTTCGTGGCGTCCACGCACGTGCTGCCGATCGCCGGCGAGTGGAAAGGCGAGAAGATCAGCGATCGCAAGGTTCGCTATCGCTACACCGGCGACGGGCTCGACGTGACCAAGGAGTACGAGCTCTTCCCGGACGACTATGTCGTGAAGCTGTCGGTCGAGGTGGGGCTCGCGCCCGGCTCGACGGTGCCGGCGGCGACCGAGCGGCTCGCGGTCTCGGTGTTCGGTCACGCGCCGGTCGAGAGCCAGAGCCGTCGCGCGCGCGTCCCGACCGGCGCGGCGTGTCACATCAACGGTAGCGTGTCGTCGCTGCGCTCGCGCGATCTGGTGCGTGGTCCGCGCGAGCGGCAGGGCACGATCCGGTTCGCGGGCCTGGCGCACCGCTACGACCTCGTCGCGATCTCGCCCAAGGACGGCCGGACCGAGAGCCTGGCGTGCAACGCCTACAAGCTCGACGGCGTGAAGGACGGCGTACAGGTCGACCTCGTGTATCCCGAGGCGACGCTCAAGCCGGGCGACCCGCCGGTGCGGCGCGAGATGACGGTCTACGTCGGCCCGCGCTACCTCGAGAAGCTCGAGCACGCCGACAAGATCGCCGGGCACGAGACCGGGTTCCGCGACGTCCTGGACTTCGGATGGTTCAGCTTCCTCGCCAAGCCGATGCTGTGGCTCCTGAGCTGGCTCTACGGCTTCGTCGGCAACTGGGGCGTCGCGATCATCCTGCTGACGGTGATCGTCAAGCTGGCGACGCTCTACTGGACGACCAAGTCGATGCGCTCGATGCGCTCGATGGCGGCGCTCAAGCCCGAAATCGAGGCGATCCAGAAGAAGTACCCCGACGACAAGACCAAGCAGCAGCAGGCCCAGATGGACCTGTTCAAGCAACACGGCGTGAGCCCGCTCGCGGGCTGCCTGCCGATGCTGCTCCAGATGCCGATCTGGTTCGCGCTCTACAAGATGCTGTCGGTCGCCGGCGAGCTGCACGGCGCGATCTTCATCCCGGGCTGGCTCGACGATCTGACGGCGCGCGACCCGGTGTTCGTCCTGCCGGTCGCGCTGACCAGCCTGATGTTCCTGCAGTCGAAGATCCAGCCCACCGCGGGTGGCGATCCGATGCAGCAGAAGGTGCTGCAGTACGGCCTGCCGCTGATGTTCGGGTTCATGGGCCTCTACTTCCCGTCGGGTCTCGGCGTCTACATGCTGACCAACTCGGCGCTGTCGATCGCGCACTCGATGTACATGAAGCGCACCGACAAGAAGGCGCCGCCCAAGGCCGTCGCGAAGACCGATAAGTCGGATGAGAAGAGCGACGCGAAGAGCGACGCGAAGGGCGACGCGAAGGTCTCGAAGAACAGCGACGAGGCCGAGGCTGAGGCCGAGGACGACGGCGAGGAGCCGAGCGGCGACGACCTCGAGGCGGAGGCCGCTCCGGCCAAGGGCGCGGCGGCGAACAAGGGGAGCGGCGGCGGGCAGGCGCAGGGCCAGAAGCGCAACAAGCAGCGCCGTGGCAAGCGCCGCTGATTCGATTTTCCAAAAACCACGAGAGGCTGTCCGTGAGCGAGACCACCACGAACGACACGAACGACGTCGCCGAGCGCGCTACCGATTTCCTGCAGGGCGTCCTCGAGCGCATGGGCATCCAGGCCGACATCGATGTGAACGACACGGAGGACAAGATCGTCCTCGAGATCCAGACCTCCGATCCGGAGATGGTGATCGGGCGCAAGGGGCAGGTCGTCGACGCCCTCCAGCACCTGGTCAGCAAGGTCGTGTACCGCGAGCGCGCCGGCGAGAAGGGCAAGCCCATCGTCGTCGACTCGGGCGGCTACCGCGACAAGCACGTGCTGCGGCTGCAGGCGCTGGCGCAGCGCATGGGCGAGAAGGCGCTCGCCACGCAGGCGATCGTCGAGCTGTCGCCGATGTCGGCGCACGACCGCCGCATCGTGCACATGGCGATCGCCGCGATCGAGGGGCTGAGCAGCCGCTCCGAGGGTGAGGGCGACGACCGCCACATCCTCGTCGTGCCGACGGCGATCGAAGCGAAGCAGGGCGCGTAACCGCGCGCAGCGCGAGCCCGCGCGAAGGAGCGACGATGAGCGACGACCGCGAGACCATCGCGGCGTGTGCGACCGCGGCGGGGACCGGCGGCGTCGCGATCGTGCGCGTCAGTGGACCGCGCGCGCTCGCGATCGCGGCGGCGGTGACGGGGCGAGCGGCGGCGGCGTGGGAGGATCGTCGGCTCGTGCGCGTGCGCGTGCGCGACGCGGCGGGACGGCGCGTGGACGACGGGCTGGCGGTGGCGATGCGCGGACCGCGGTCGTTCACGGGGGAGGATGTCGTCGAGCTGCACGTCCATGGCGGGGCGGTGAACGTCGGTGCCGTGCTCGAGGCGGTGGTGGCGGCGGGGGCGCGGCTCGCGGAGCCGGGGGAGTTCACGCGCCGCGGCCTCGACGCGGGCAAGGTGTCAGTCGCGGAGGCCGAGGCGATGCTCGCGGTGGTGTCGGCGCCGTCCGCGCGGGCCTGGGCGCTGGCGCAGGCGCAGCTCGCGGGTGCGCTGGCGCGAACGGTGGCGGCGCAGCGCGAGACGGCGGCCGGCGTGCTCGCGGAGCTCGAGGCGCGCATCGATTTTCCGGAGGAAGACGTGGAGCCGGCGGACCGCGCGAAGCTCGGCGACGAGCTCGCGAGGCTGGAGGGGGCGGCGGCGGCGCTCGAGCGCTCGTTCGTGGCCGGTCGCGCGCTGACCGATGGCGTGGTGGTCGCGGTGGTGGGCGCGGTGAATGCCGGGAAGTCGGCGCTCGTGAACGCGCTGGTCGGTGCCGAGCGCGTGCTCGTGTCGGACGAGCCGGGGACGACGCGCGACTACGTCGAGGTGCGTGCGCTGTGGGACGGCGTGTCGGTGACGCTGGTGGACACGGCCGGTGAGCGCGAGGCGGCGGCGGACGTCGAGCGGCGCGGGATCGATCTCGGGCGGTCGCGCGCGTCGACGTCGGATCTGCGGCTCCGCGTCGTCGGGCCGGAGGACGCGCCTGCGCGGACTGCATCGTCGGCGCCGGGTGGCACGGCTGCGACGGCAGGCGATGGTGCATCGGCGGCCGGGGCGCCGCGCGAGCTGCGCGTGGCCAGCAAGGTGGATCTGGGATGGGACACGCCGGCGGAGATGCTTCGAACGTCGGCGAAGACCGGCGAGGGCGTCGCCGCGCTGCGCGCGGCGATCGTCGCGGAGGTCGGGCTCGCGGATGACGCCGAGGCGGGAAGCTCCGTGCTCCTCACCGAACGTCAGCGGTCGGCTGCGGCCGCCGCGCGAACCGGCTTCGCGGCTGCACGCGCGGGGCTGGCCTCGGGCGCACCGCTGGAGGTGGTCGCGATCGACGCGCGTTCGGGCGCGGCTGCGCTCGCGTCGCTCGCCGGTGAAGAGGTCGGCGAGGACGTGCTCGACGCGCTCTTCCGCCGCTTCTGCATCGGCAAGTGACAACGCGGCTGATCGACCGTATGGTCGGCGCGCGTGTCGCGGCTCTCGTTTCTCGATGACGTGCTGGCCGATCTCGAGGCTGCGGGGCGTCGCCGCTCACCGCGCGTGATCTCGAAGCGCGCCGGCGCGCACGTCTGGGTCGGTGGCAGGAAGCTCGTCAACGTCTCCTCGAACGACTACCTCGGGCTGTCGACGCATCCCGCGCTCGCCGAGGCGGCCGCGGCATCGATCGGCGAGCACGGCGTTGGCGCGGGAGCCTCGCGGCTCATCACCGGCAATCACGCGTTGTGCGAGGAGCTCGAGCACGCGCTCGCGTCGTTTCACGGCGCCCCGGCCGCGCGACTCTTCAACTCCGGGTATGCCGCGAATACCGGCGTACTGCCGGTCTTGGTGGAAAAGGGCGATATCGTCTTCTCGGACGAATTGAACCACGCGAGCATCATCGACGGATGCCGGCTCTCGCGCGCGACCACGGTGGTCTACAAACACAAGGATGTCGGACACTTGGCTGACATGCTCGCGAAGCATCCGGCGCGGCGGCGGCTGGTGGTCACCGAGAGCCTGTTTTCGATGGACGGGGATGGCGCACCGCTCGACGAGATTCGCTCGGTCACCGCCGAGGCGGGTACGATCCTGATGGTGGACGACGCCCACGCGGTGGGGTCGGCTGCCGATGGCCGCGGTTACGGCTGGCGTGCGGGCGCTGACGTCGTCGTGGGCACGCTGGGCAAGGCCTTCGGCTCGGCCGGCGCGTACGTCCTCGGCTCGAGGGCGCTTGTGGACGTCCTGTGGAATCGTGCTCGTACACTCGTCTTCTCGACTGGACTCCCGGTGCCCGCTCTTGCGGCTAGCGTTGCGGCGGTCCGGGTGGTGTCTTCGCCGGAAGGCGCCGGTCTCCGCGCGCGTCTCGAGCAGGCTCGGCAGGCGGTCGGGCGTTCGAGCTACATCGTGCCGCTGGTTGTCGGTGATGACAGGAGGGCGATGGCGGCGATGAATCGGCTCGCCGAGTCGGGACTCCTCGTTCAGGCGATCCGTCCTCCCACGGTCCCGGAAGGAACTTCCCGCCTCCGGCTCTCTCTCTCCGCCGCCCTGTCGGAAGACGATGTGAGGCAGGTGGTCTCGGCGGTGCGCGCGCTGGAGTCTGATGGCTGGCTTGTTCCACGTGGAACAGGAGCGTGAGTCTTTACGTCGTGACCGGCACCGATACCGGGATCGGGAAGACGTTCGTGACCACGAGTCTGATCCGGGAGCTTCGACGGCGGGGCTCAGATGCCGTCGGCCTCAAACCTGTGGAAACGGGCTGGAGCGAGTCGACCTCCGATGCAGCCCAGCTGGCGGCGGCATCCGGGCGGAGCGTAGAGGAGACCGTCTGGGCCCACTTCGAGTTGCCTGCCGCACCTGCCGTAGCCGCTGCCGCGGAATCCCAGACCATCGACGTTACGAGCCTCGTCGCCTGGATCCGCGCAGGACATGGGATTCGATTCGCGGAGGGAGCCGGCGGCTGGATGGTCCCCTTTACCAACGACCATCTCTTCTGCGACCTGGTCGAGATGTTGTCGCCCGCCGGGGTGCTCTTGGTGGCGGCGTCCCGCCTCGGCACGATCAACCACACGCTCCTCACCGCCGAGGCTATCAACCGCACCCAGCGATTGGTCGCGATTGCTCTCTCCGTTCGCCCATCCGACTCGCCGCACGACGCCGTGATGCATCACGACGAAATCCAGAAGCGCGTCGACGTTCCCGTGTTCAGAATTCCCAGAGACGTAGAGCCCCTGGCCGACCTGTTCCACGTGGAACGCTAGACCCGATAGCGGATCACGGCCCGAGTCCGGTCCCCGTGCTCGTAAGGAATGCGCTCCGCCCCTTCCGGCAGAGAATGCTGTTCCTTCCCCTCCATTCCGAGAACGACGCCGCCCGGACGGGCGAGCTTGCGCCCGAGCTCGAGCCATTCCGTCAGGGCAAAGGTCGCGCGCGAGACCACCGTGTCGAACCCCGTGTCTTTGTCCGCTTCGACTCGACGTGCCTGGACCTGCGCATTCTTCAAGCCGAGCTCGCGGATGGCCGTCGATTGGAACGCAGCCTTCTTGTGGACCGGCTCCAGCGAAACGACCTGAATCGCGGGCATCGAGACCGCCACAACCAACCCCGGAAGCCCACCTCCGCTACCCACGTCGAGCAGGCGAGGGCCCTCCACGTAGGGGAGCAATGCCAGACAGTCCACTACCTGTAGCGTGACGTCCGCGACGGTCCTGGACGCGGAAAGGTTGATGCTCGCGTTCCAACGCACGAACAGCTCCACGAACCGGTGGAGCTCAGGGCTCAGCATGGAGGATCAGCTTGCTGGCACCGCGGACTACGAGCAACTCATCCACCCCGGAGATTGCGTCCCCGACCGAAGCTGCAGGCTGCGCGTACGACGGGAGGACATGCTCGGGCGCCAGGCCGGAGACCAGGATGATCCGGTGTCCCTCCGGCAGCCGAGGCTTCAACCCGATCTCGTAGATGGCCTGGTTGACCGTCTCGAGCGGTCCGATGCCCCGCGGACAGGGCGCGACCAGCACGACGGTGCCACCCACCTGCACCAGCTCGGCGACCGACGCCACCAGCTTGCTCGCCTGGTACAGGCTGTCCGTCACGGGCGGAAGGTCGTCCACCACCACGCAGGCGCTCCGCGGAGCCCGGACCTCGGCCCACGCGCGGCCGAAATCAACCCCGGAGCGGAAAGCAGCGCGAACGTCGCCCGCCACCGCGGCACGAACCTGACCGTGTGCATCCGCCACTCCGTTCAGCAGGAAGGCGCGCGGCGCCGCCAGTCCCGCGGCCTCCTCCATGTCGAGCCGGCATACGTTCGCGGACACGGCACCCGGCCGCGCGCTGGGGTCGGTCTTCCAGCGATGGTTGATGCGGACAGACGCCGACTGCCCGAGACCCGGGAAGATGGCCTTCGCGCCGGCGCCCCATCCCGCGAAGTAGTGCGGGCGGATGACACCGGTGGCGATGACCAGGTCCGCCTCCACCGCGCAGCGATGCACGATCACGGGCGTGCCGCGCTCGGTCGTTCCGACCTTCACCAGGTCGCGGTCGTCGTGACCATCGTGGTCGACGACCGCCTCGACCCCGGCGGAACCAACCCCGGAGAGACCGAGGCTCGCGAGACCGAGGGACGACAGCCCGCCCGAGCACCCATGCGTTCCGGTCGCGATCGCGAGGGTCAGCCGGACGTCGGGAAGTCGGGCGCGCACGGCCGCGACGAGCTCGGCGCGCGGTTCATCGCGCGTGACGTCGCTGACGATCAACGTGATGCGGTCGCCAGACCGAGCGCGTCGTTCGAGCGGGTCCGACCCGACGGGGGCATCGAGCGCGCGCTCGAGCAGCGGCCGCACCGGCGGCGGGGGTTCCGAGATCGTCGGAGCAGCGACCTGCGTGACGCGCGCCGAGGTCACCGCTCGGATCGTCGTCGCACCGAAGCTCAGCTCGAGAACCGTGTCCGCCACGCGACGTGCGCCTCGCCGAATGGCCCGGCGCTACGGACTCTTGTACCATTTGCCCGGCTGGGGAGTCCGTGTCCAAGCAGAGCCTACTTCTCGTAGACGGAGACCCGCGCAGCCTCCGCGTGCTCGAGGTCTCCCTCAAGAAGGCGGGCTTCAATGTCACGACGGCGGTGAACGGTCGCGACGCGCTCGAGCAGGTGGAGCTCGCAGCACCCGACCTCGTCATCGCTGAAACCGTCCTCGACGAAATTGACGGTTTCGGCTTTTGTCAGCGCTTGAAGCAGAACCCGGCCTGGGCCGACATCCCGTTCGTCTTCCTCACCGCCCAGACCGACATCGAGTCGAAGATCAAAGGGCTCGAGCTCGGCGTCGACGACTACCTGACCAAGCCGATCTACATCAAGGAGATCGTCGCGCGCGCGCGCATCCTCTTGCAGAAACGGCAGCGCACGCGGATCGAGGAACGCCGCGACGGGCGCACGCGCTTCGCCGGGCGGCTCTCCGACATGCCAGTCGTGGACCTGATCCAGACCGTCGAGATCAGCCGCAAGTCGGGGCTCATCGCGTTCACCGGCGAAGGCGGCAAGCAGGCGGCGATCTACTTCCGCGACGGCAAGGTCATCGACGCCGAGGCAGGTCCGCTGCAGGCCGAGGACGCCGTCTACCGGATGCTCACCTGGAACGAGGGCGAGTTCGAGGTGGTCTTCCGCACCGTGCGCCGGCGCGACGCGATCATGGTGTCGTCGCAAGCCTTGCTCATGGAAGGCATGCGCCGCCTCGACGAGTGGGGGCGCCTGAGCGAGCAGCTGCCGTCACTCGACACGCGCTTCGAGGTCGACGCCAAGGAGCTCGCGGCTCGGCTCGGCGACATCCCCGACGAGCACAACGCGATCCTCCGTCTGTTCGACACGCGCCGCAGCGTCATGCAGGTGATCGACGCGAGCGACTTCGGCGACCTCGAGTGTCTCGAGGTGATCGCCAAGCTCTACTTCGAAGGACTGTTGCTCGAGCTCGGGCCCGCGAAGGACTCGGCCAGCTCCGAATGGACGATGGCGTCGTCGGCGCTCGAGGAGACCCCGGGACTGGATCGCGACGTCGCGCTCAGCGGCGAGCACGAGATCGGCGACGCCTACGACGACCACCGTCACGATCGGCCGGATGACTTCACCGGCGATCGCCAGGTGCCCGGCGCTCCGACCGACGACGAGGATCCGTTCGCGGGCCTCGACACGTTCGAACCACCGTCGCTCGGTGTCGGCACGCCGGCGCCGTCGTCCGCGACGCCGGTCCCGCCCAGCGAGGCTGCGCTCGCCGACCTCGCGCACGATCCGCCCGCTCCGTCCGGGCTCGCGGCCGCGCTGGCGGCGGTGCAGGACCCCGGGCCGCCGAAGCGCAAGAGCCTGGTCGAGAAGGCGATCGACGAGTCGGACCTGATCGGCCTCGGCGACATCGACGCGATCCTCAACTCCGGGCCGGCCAACACGCTACCGGGCGACGTGCCGCCGCCGCCGACCAACGGATCGTCCGCTCCTGCGACGGAGAGCGCCGTACCGCAGGTCGTGAGCGACGACCCTCCGAGCGGACCGATCGACGAAGGGCCGACGCCACTTCCGCCGCCGTGGGTCGTCGAGGATCTCGACGAGCCGTCCGGTCCGCGCGTGAAGCACTCGATGGGCGCCGACTCGGCGTCGGCCGCCGGCGAGGTCTCGCACGGCGAGGGCGACGGGTCGCGCAAGGAGCCGGCGCGCGAGCTGGTCACGATCCTTCCCAAGCGTCGCACCAGCGAGGTTCCGATCGTCACGGCCGAGGGTGTCGAGGTCTCGGAAGAGCTGGCGGCCGAATCCGCGAAGGCGACCGCCGAGGCCGAGGCCAAGGCCGAGGCGGACGCCAAGGGCGACAAGAAGCTCGAGGGCGTCGGCAGGCCGCGCCGTCCGCGCACGCTGCCTCCGCCACCCGCGAAGGCGGTCACGGCCACCGACGTCAAGCCGCCGCCGAACCAGGTCGGCCCCCGCTGGCCGGCGATCATCGTCGGCGGGCTCGCGGTCGCGCTGCTCACGTTCATGATCGTGCGCGCGACGAAGAGCAAGCGAACGTCGCGCGCCGCGACGCCGGATGCGAGCACGCTCGTCGCGATGGGCGCCGATGCGGGCGCCGCCGTCGCGCTCGTCGAGGATGCGGGCGCGCCCGACGACGCCGTCGACGCGGCCGCGCGCGTCGCGACACCGGTGGATGCGGCACCGCCCGCTGACGCTGCGCCGGCGCGCCCGGTAGACGCGGGCGAGCCGACCGCCACCGGTGACGCGGGCCCCGACTGGCGCGCGAAGCTCGCACAGGCGCGCGCCGCGCTCGACGACGGTGACGCCGAGGCCTCGCTCCAGCTCGCCGACGAATCGTTGCGGATGCGCACGTCGGCGCGTGGTCACGTCGCGCGGGCCGAGGCGCTGCGCCGGCTCGATCGCATCGACGACGCGGTCGCCGCCGCCGACAAGGCGATCCAGGTGACGCGCAGCTACGCACCGGCCTGGTACATCAAGGGCCAGATCTTGTGGAGCGTCCGTCGTTACGACGAGGCGCGCCCGGTGTTCGAGACGTTCCTCGAGCTGCAGCCGACGGGCGCTTCCGCCGACAATGCGCGTGAGCTGCTCGGGCTCCCGAAGTAGGCGGCTCCGAGCTATGGTGCGAGCCCCGTGATCGTCCTGGGACTCGAGAGCTCGTGCGACGAGACCGCGGCCGCGCTGGTCGAGGACGGGACGCGCGTGCTCGCCGACGTGGTCGCGTCGCAAAACGAGGTGCACGAGCGGTACGGCGGCGTCGTCCCCGAGCTCGCGTCGCGCGCGCACGTGGTGAACGTGGTGCCGGTGCTGCGCACCGCGCTCGACAAGGCCGGCATCAGGCTCGACCAGGTCGGCGGCGTCGCGGTCACCAACGGTCCGGGGCTCATCGGCGCGCTGCTCGTCGCCGTCCAGGCCGGCAAGGCGCTCGCGTGGGCGCGCGGGCTGCCGCTCGTCGGCGTGCATCACCTCGAGGGTCACCTGTCGGCGGTCTATCTCGATCCCGATCCGCCGCCGATGCCGCACCTCGCGCTCATCGTCTCCGGCGGGCACACGTCACTCGTGCGCGTCGAGGACCACGGCCAGGTCCTCGAGCTCGGCCGGACGCGCGACGACGCCGCCGGCGAGGCGTTCGACAAGGGCGCCAAGCTGCTCGGCCTCGGATATCCGGGCGGCGTGGTGATCGATCGTCTCGCCAGCACCGGCGATCCGAACGCCGTCGAGTTTCCGCGCGGCATGATCGGCCGCAACACCGGCGATGACTTCTCGTTCTCGGGGCTCAAGACCGCGCTCCTCCATCACGTGCGCGCGCACGGCATCCCCGACGGCCAGGCGCTGGCCGATCTCTGCGCCAGCTACCAGTCGGCGATCGTCGACGTGCTCGTCGCGAAGACGTGCCGCGCCGCGCGCCGCGAGGCGCTCGATCACATCCAGATCTGCGGTGGCGTCGCCGCCAACAGCGGACTGCGCGCACGGATGCGCGCGGCCGCCGCCGAGGACAACCTGAGCGTGCACATCCCTCCGCCGGCGCGCTGCACCGACAACGCCGCCATGATCGCCGCGGCCGGATACCACCGACTCGCGCGCGGCGAACGCTCCGGCCTGGATCTCAACGCGACGGCGACGTTGCCGCTTCCCCGGCGCACGCGTGCCGGCGACCGAGGCGCGCATGCGTGATAGCGGCGGGCCCGCGTTTCCGAACGCGCACGAGCTGCTCGATCGCCACGGGCTGCGCGCGAAGAAGCAGTTCGGCCAGAACTTCCTGACGTCGGAGCGCGTGTTCCGCGCCATCGTCGACGCCACCGTGCGCGCCGACGACGACTGGATCGTCGAGGTCGGCGCGGGGCTGGGCACGCTGACCGCGCGGCTCGCCGAGCGCGTGCCCGAGGGCAAGGTCATCGCGCTCGAGCGCGACCCCGACATGGTCGGCGTGCTCACCGCCGAGCTCGGGCACCTCGACAACATCCAGATCGAGCCGGGTGACGCGCTCAAGTACGATCTCTTCGCGGTCGCGAAGTGGCGCGGCGATTCCATCACCGTGTGCGGCAACCTGCCGTATCACATCGCGGCGCCGATCATCTTCCGCGCATGTGCGGCGCGAAAGGTCGTCTCGCGCGCCGTCGTGATGGTGCAGAAGGAGATGGCGGACCGCATGGTCGCCGGCCCCGGCTCGAAGACGTACGGCGCGATGGGCGTCATGCTCCAGAGCTACGCCACGTGTCGAGCAGTGGTGCAGGCGCCGAGCGGAGCGTTCACGCCTGCGCCCAAGGTCGACTCCGCCGTCGTGAAGCTCGACTTCACCACGCCGCCCGCGCTCGACATCCCCGACGAGGAGCACCATCGCTCGGTCGTGCACGCCGCGTTCGGCCAGCGCCGCAAGACGTTGCGCAACGCGCTCCGCTCGGTCTACTCCGACGAGGCCGTCGCGGCCGCGCTCGCCAGCACGGGCATCGACGGTGTCCGTCGCGGCGAGACCCTGTCCCTGGTCGAGTTCGCGGCGCTGGCGCGCGCCATCCCCGCAGCGTCGCAGACCGGCATCGTCGTCGAGGAAATGTAGCGCGTCGTGCCCGAGCTCCCCGAAGTCGAGTCGGTACGCCGCGATCTCATCAAGCGCCGCCTCAAGGGCGCGACCGTCGTGCGCGTGCGCGGCAGCGGCAAGCCGCTGCGCATGAACACGCCGGTGCCGATGGCGGCGCTCGGCCGCGCCGCGCGCGGTCGCCGCGTCGTCGACGTGAAGCGCCTGGGCAAGTACCTGATGGTGGAGCTCGACGGCGCCTCGTCGGTGCTCGTGCACCTCGGCATGACCGGCAACCTGCTGATCGTGCCACGCGCGCAGGCCTGGGCGCCGCACACGCACGTCGTGTTCGAGCTCGCCGACGGCCGCGATCTGCGCTTCGTCGATCCGCGCCGCTTCGGCATGGTCGACACGCTCACGCGCGGCCGCGAACGCGAGCACGTGGCGCTGGCCGACATCGGTCCCGACCCGATCGCCGAGGGCATCCCGAGCGGTCACCTGCACGCGCGGGCCCGCAACAAGGCCGCCAAGGTGAAGGTGTTCATCCTCGACCAGCGTGTCGTCGCCGGCGTCGGCAACATCTACGCGTCGGAGGTGCTGTGGCTCGCGCGCATCTCGCCGCGTCGCAAGGCCGGCCGCCTCAGCACCGACGACGCGCACGCGGTCTCCGTCGCCATCGACGAGGTCTTGCGCTTCGCGATCGACAACGGCGGAACGACCTTACGCGACTTCGTCGACGCGGGCGGCGAACCTGGCTCCAACGGAGAGTTCTTGCTGGTCTACGGTCGCGACGGGCTGCCGTGCCCGCGCTGCCGGACCAAGATCCGTCGCCAGGTCGATCAGGGACGCGCTACGTATTTCTGTCCAACGTGTCAGAAGCGTTGACGGTCTAAAGTGGGGTAACGTCCCCGATGTTGACGCAGGATGCCGACGAAGACCTGATGGTTCGATACCAGCAGGGGGAAGTGCGGGCGTTCGAGGTGCTCCTCGGACGTCACCGCAAGTCGGTGTTCAACTTCATCCTGCGATACGTCGGTGACAAGGAGACCGCGGAGGATCTCCTGCAAGAGACGTTCATGCGCGTCATCAAGGGCGCCGACGCTTACAAGCGCCAGGCCAAGTTCACGACGTGGCTTTACACCATTGCGAGGAACTTGTGCGTTGATCAGACGAGACGACGCAAACACCGGAAGCACGCATCACTCGACGCACCCATGGGTGTCGACGACGACAGCGGAACGCTGCTCGACGTCGTGCCGTCGAGCGAGATGGCCTCCGATCGCAAATCCGTGAACAAGCAACTCTATCAACGACTGCAAGGTGCGATCGGCGCGCTCTCCGAGGAGCAACGCGAGGTGTTCCTCATGCGTGAGTTCCTCGACATGCCGTTCAAGCAGATCGCGGATGTGGTCGGCGTTCCAGAGAACACGGTGAAGAGCCGCATGCGGTACGCGCTCGAGAAGCTGCGCCTCGATCTGGACGAGTACAAAGATCTCGCCAAGGCGGTCCCGTAGGACGGCCATGGGGACCGACGGCGACGCGGCGGATGACGACGAAGCGCTCGAAGGCGAGCGCTACAAGGGCGTCCACGATCTGTTCCGGCAGGCGCGCGCCGGAGGGTTCGACGAGGATCCGCCCGCGCGCATCGACGCGCTCTTGATGGCGGCGGCGCGGCGACACGCGCCGGAACGGCACGAAACGTCGGCGGGCGCGCTCGAGCGCTTCCGCCGGTGGATGGTCGGGACGCTGATGCAGCCGGCGGTGGCCGGCGCGGTCGCAGTCGCCGTGATCGGTGGCGCGGCGGGCGTGCTCTACATGAAGGGCAAGGGCGGCGTCGCGGAGCCGACCGTCGGTGCGGAGTCACGCAAGGACCATGTGGCGGGCGTGGAGCCCACTCGGCCTCCCGGCCCGCAGGATGGTTTCGGCGACCTGCCGCCGGCGCTCGAGACGACGACCACCGGCCGCTCCGCGCTCGGTTCGGGCTCCGCGGCGACCGCGACGGAGTCGGCCGAGCTCCAGGTGCGGCTGCGCGAGCAGATGGCGCAAGAAGAGAACCAGCGCCGACAGATGTCGACCGAGCGCGACGATCGACCGAAGGGTACGGGCTCGGGCCCCCGCGGTGGCGGTGGCGGTGGCGGTGGCGGCGGCCGCGGCGCCGACAGCGGCAGTGGAGGCGGCCAGGCCCGCGGCGGCGATGTGGTGAACGATCCGTTCACGGGCGAAGGCGAGAGCAGCAACTTCGACTACCGGCCCGACGGTCGCGACACGGCGACCGTGATCACGACCGGTAACGCGGGCGGCGGCAACGCCGGAGGCAGCGGCGGCACCACCGCGGGCACGGGCGGAATGGTTGGCGGCGTGAGAACGCAGATCACGACCCCGGATCCTCCGCCGCCCGACGGCACCATATCCTCCGACGACGAGATCGTCGCGAAGGAACACCTCGAGTCTCCGAAGAACGTCGGCAGCGCGCCCGAGACCACCGGCACCGTCCGCACCACCAAGCCGTCGAAACGCACCCAAGCCGAGAACCTGCTTCGCCAGGCGCGCACCGCCGCGAAGAAGAAAGACTGCCCCACCGTTCGCACGATGGCGAAGCGCGCCAAGCAGCTCGACGGCACCTACTACACGAACACGTTCTCGCGCGACGCGGCCCTCAAAGACTGCCTCTGACGCCTCTCCGCCCCGATCATTGTGAGAGGTCGGCGTCTGGCCGACGTCTCACAATGCGCAGTCCCACGAGCGGCGCGTCTCCGGCGGCAGATCGCCGAAGCGCTTCTTGAACGCACGCAAGAAGGCGCGGGTCGCGTCGTTGATGTAGCCGCCGCCGGTGATCTCGCCGAACTCGGAGCGCCAGCGTGCGCAGATGAGGGCGAAGCGTCGATCGCGCTCGTCCTTGGCGACGACCGAGGCGGCGGCCACCGACGCGTGCCGGCTCTCGCCGTTGTCGTAGGCGCGCAGCTCCGGGAACTCCTCGCGCAGCGAACCGAAGATGCGCGCGCCGTCGGCGACGATGCGCTTGCACGACGGCGCCAGGGTGATCATCCTGCGGGCGCGCTCACGCTCGAGCACGTTGAGCTCGCCCTTGTCGACGCGCACGTCGATCTCGTCGGCCTCCACCACCTCGACGGTGACGAAGGTGGCGCGCGCGCGGATCATCGACGCGAGCGCGGCGCGGCGCGAGCGGGCCTCGGCGCCGTGACCGTACTTCTTGGAGTCGGCGAGGCCGGCGCGCGTGAGGGCGCGCGCGGCACCCGGCTCGAGCGCGACCGCGGCCATCACCATCGGACCGAGGATCGGGCCGCGCCCGGCCTCGTCGATGCCGAGCGTCAACGTCGGTGCGGTCTTCGCGGCGGCCGCGCCGGGCGCGCCGGGGGCGAATGCCATCCGCATCTGGGACTCGGCGACGGGGGCCATCTGCGCCGACACACTACGAGCTAGGTACGACGCGATGCAACGGTCACGAAGAAAATCGACCGAGCCGGTCGCGAGCTCACGAGCCGAATCGATCAGATAGCTGATCGAGGGCGCGGCCGAGGCCCACGTCCAGGTCGAGCAGCGCCACGTCGATGGCGCGGGCGCGGCGCGCGAGGCTGGCGCCCACGTCGGTGAGCGCGGTCGTCGCGGTGAGCGCGAGCGGCGTCGCCACGAGGCGCTCGAGATCCGGAGCGGCGCGAAACAGCGCGTGATACGCGGAGTCGCCGTCGAGCGCGAGGCGCGGCAGGTCGTTGCGGAAGAACGCGTCGACCGCGCCACCCGCGAGGAATCCCGAGACGTAGGCGCGCGCGTGCGCGAGCGGGCGAAGGAGCGCCGCCGTGTCGAGGCGCAGCGCGTCCACGCCGGCGAGCGACCGTGTCTCCGCCATCACGCGTTGCTCGGCGGCGAGCAGCATGGCCTCGTAGCCGTCGTCGAGCATCGCGAGCAGGTAGTCGCGATCGGCCGGCGTCGCGGAGTGCGAGCCGAACGGGAGCTGGCGCGGACGCACCAGCTCGATCACCTCGCGCGCGGCGCGGCGATAGAGCGCGTCGACGGCGGCCGCGAGCTCGCGTCGCACGGGGGCCACGACCTCCTCCGGCGCGCGCCCCGCGGCGTCCGCGAGCGCATCGACGCGCTCGTGCAGCGCCGCGGCGTCGGCGACGAGCTTCTGCCGATCGACCTCGACCGCGGCGCGTGCGGTGTTGGTGACGGCGAGCAACCGGCGCGCACACGCGGCGCGCTTGATCTGGCGGGCCTGCGCGAAGAAGCGCTCCTCGAGGGCGGCGGAGAGGGCGGCCCAGTTGCCGTCGTCGCCGGTGGCGTCTCGCTTCCACGTGAGGGCGCGGCGCGCGGAGAACGGCACGACGATCTCGACGCGATCGGCGAGCTCGCCGCGGACGTGATCGACGACCTCCGTCACCTCGGACGCGCTCAGCTGATCCTGCTTGTTGAGGACGCCGAGGACGCGCTTGCCCTGCGCGCGGATGGCGTCGAGCGCCTTGCGCTCGCTGGCCTTGCCGCCCTGGCCGGCGGTGAAGACCCAGACCACGGCGTCGGCGCGCGCGATGAAGGCGCGGGCGGTCTCCTCGTGCTCGGGCAGGATCGAGTTGAGGCCCGGCGTGTCGACGAGGTGCACCTTGGTCAGGTGATCGAGGGGCAGGAGGATCTCGACGCGGTCGATCTCCGCCGCGGCGGCCGGCGTGAGACCGCGCAGGTACGGGTGTAGCTCGTCCCACGCGAGCTCGCGCACGCTGCCGTCGCGCCCGTGGATGCAGCCGCCACGCGTGTGCCCGTACTTCACGACGTTGATGGTGGCGGTGGTCGGCGTGATGCCGGTCGCGGCGACGTCGGCGCCGATGAAGGCGTTCACGAACGACGACTTGCCGCTCGAGAACTCGCCCATGACGGTCACGAGCAGCGGTTGCTCGAGCTCGGCGGTCGCGCGCGCGACCTCGCCGACCATGGGGGCCAGATCGGCGCGCGTCGCGAGCACGCGCTCGAGCGATGCGGCGAGCCGCGGGAACGCGCGATCGTCGTCGGGGACCGACTCGGGGATCGCGAGCTGATCGGCGCGCGCTTCGGCGAGCGTCTTCCTGGCCCGCGTGTCGTCGGGGGCCATCTCGAGCGCGACCAGCGCGGCGCGTGCGGCGGCGGCAGCTCCGGCGGCTCCGGGCGTGCGCGCGCGTGCGAGGCGCGCTTCCTCGATGGCGATCTCGACCGACCGCGGCGCCGCTGCCAGCAGCCCGGCCGCGGCATCGAACGCGCCCGCGTCGATCAGCTCGGCAGCGCGCGCCGCGAGCGCGATCGGCGACGTCGCGTCGATCGCGAGCAGATCGTTGGCCCATCGCACGGCGCGCGCGCGATCGCCGGCGGCGTGCGCGACGACGACCGCGTCCGCGAGCACGTCCTTGCCGGCGCCGAGCGAGAGCGCGCGCTCGTACGCCGCGACCGCGGTCGGCAGATCGCCCTGCGTCCGGTGCAGCACGGCCAGCCGCGCGTGGGTCGCCGCGCGCCGCGGCTCGAGCTCGAGCGCCTCGAGGTACCGCTGATGTCCCACGTTCGGCTCGCGCAGCGCCAGCGCGACATCGCCGAGCCCGACCAGTGCGCCCGTGAGCTCGCGCTTGCCGTCGGCGCCGTGTGTGGCCAGCGCCGCGACCCGCGCCCGCTCGAACAGCTGCGCCGCAGAATGGATGAGCCCGTCGGCGAGGGCGAGCCGACCGAGCGCAGCCAGCGCCGCGGCCGGCGCCGGCTCGGCCTCGATCGCGCGCTCGAGATGCCGGCGCGCCTCCGTCGACGTGGTGCGCTCGTCACGCAGGAGCGCCATGCCGAGCTCGGTGCGTGCGTCGACGTCGTCGGGCGACTCGGCGACCGCCTTGCGCAGCTCGCGGATCGCCTTGTCGAGCTCGCCCTGCGCGCGCCACGCGCGCCCGAGCGCGAGATACGCCGCGCCCAGCAGCGCGCGCTCACCGCGCGCCACCTCGACGCCGCGCTGCAGGTGCGGAACCGCCTCCACCGGTCGCTCGAGCGACACCAGCGCCTCGCCCATGCCGATGCGCGCGTGCGCGTCGTCTCCACGCTCCGCGACCGCACGGTCGAACGCCGCCAGCGCCGCCGCCGGATCGCCCAGCGTCAACCGCGCCGCGCCGAGGAGCGTGAGCGCACCGACGTGGTCGGGCCGATCCTTCAAGAGCGCCTCGATCATGTCGGCGGCGCCCGCCGGATCACCGCCCGCGAGCAGTCCGCGCGCCTGGTTGACCTGGTCGCGATACCCGTCGAGCAACAGCTCGTTGGCGGTGTCCTCCGCCTTGCGCGCCAGCCGCGACCACAGGGACTTGATGCTGTCGGTCGGGCTGGCCACCTACGAGCAGTCTACTCTCAGCTCGAGTGCTTCCACAGCTCGGTGCGCAGCTCGCCGAGCGACGTGCGCAGCGCAGCGACCTGCGCGATCTGCTCGGCGGTGCTCGCGCGCAGCTCCTCGGCCTCGCCGCCGCGCAGCTTGCGCTCGCTGATCGTGCGCTCGAGGATCTCGGTGATGCCCTTGTAGAGCGAGTTGCCGGCGGTGGTCACGAACTCGCGCAGGCGCGTCGCGAACTCGTCGACGCACTGATCGAAGTGCGGCTTCATCGCGGCGGCGGCGTGGAAGATCGCGCCCGGCACCTTCTCCTTGGCCTGCTCGCGGATGTCGCCGGCGATCTTGCTCTTCAGCACCACGGCGAGGATCGGCGCGGCCAGCGTCAGGAGGCCACCGGCGAACACGTTGACGAACAGCAGCACGGTCGTGCCGATCGCGCCCATCACGTAGATGCCGACGTCGTACTTGAAGCTGTCGACGTCGATGTCGACCTGCGTGTCACCCGGCCCGAGCCGCTCGGCCAGCGCCGCCGACGCGGCCGCCACGTTCTGGTTGGTGATGGTGATGACTTCCTCGGCGAGCCGCTCCATGAGCGACGCCATCTTGGCGCCCTCGAGCTCCGCCCACTCCTTGAACTTGTCCTCGATGAAGCCGGGCAGGTAGCGCTTGATGTCGTCGGCGTCCACGGCGTCGAGCTGCTGCGGGATCGCCGCCACGAACGCCTGCGCGAACGCGTCGAGGTCGGCGCCGACGTGCGCCTTGATCGCCGTCGCGTCCTGGTCGATGCGCACGTGCAGCTCGTCGAGCGAACGCTTGGACGCGTCGAGCTGCTGCCGCACGATCGCGACGCGCTCCTCGAGCTGCTCGACGGTCAGGTCCCACGCGCGCAGCCGCACGCCGAGGTTCTGCTCGAGGTACGCCGCCGTACGCGAGGCATCAGCGGCCGCGTTGTCGAGGAGGATGCGGGCGCGATCGCCGGCCAGGAAGTGCCCGAGGTGCTCGAGCAGCGCCGTCATCCCGCTATCCGGGTCGCGCCGCACCAGCCACGACTTCGCCGACAGCGGATAGACCGCCGCGCCCGGCGCCAGCTTGGCCACGCCTTCCTTCACGTAGGCCGTGACCGCCGCCTTCTCCTCGTCGTTCAGGAGATCCATCTTGCCGAGCACGAAGATGAGCCGGTCGCGGCTGCCGTCGAGCATGTGGCTCGACAGGAAC
Source organism: Kofleriaceae bacterium (assembly GCA_035525615.1). GTDB lineage: Bacteria > Myxococcota_A > Polyangia > Haliangiales > Haliangiaceae > UBA2376. Next base: position 85,858 of record DATLEB010000104.1, read on the forward strand.
TCGCGCTCGCTGTCCTTGAGCGCCTGCCCGGCGTCGAGCAGGAACAGCACGGCGTCGGCGCGCGGCACGTAGCCGTACGTCACCTCGGCGCGCTGCTCGTTCAGATCGTTCACGCCCGGCGTGTCGACGAGGACGATGTTGTCCTTGAGGATGTCGACGGGATAGCCGAGCTCGACGTGGCTCACGTCCTCGGCGCGTCCGCCCGCCACCGTCACCCAGTCCTTGATCTCCGACGGCGTCAGATCGAGCGACTCGCCGGTCATCAGGATCGCGCGCGCCTTGGGGATCGCCGAGTAGATGACGTGGTTGATCGCCGCCGTCGTCGGCGTGATGCCGGTCGGCAACACGTCCTGCCCGAGCAGCGCGTTCACGAACGTCGACTTCCCGTGGTTGAACTCGCCGAGCACGACCACGTGGAATCGCTCGCCCTCGAGCTTGGGCACGCGGCTCACGCGCAGGTCGCGCGCGAGGGTGGTCATGCCGACGGCGTCGGCGATGTCCGCCAGCGAGCGGTAGCGCGCGAGCACCGCGTTCTTGGCTTCGTTGTGGAGTGGTTCGATCATGGTGGTCTTGCGATTTCTTCAGCCGAGATCAAAACACTGAGAGCAGATCGGCGACCTGCTTGTCGATGTCGTCGGTGGATGCATGGCCGGTGGGGTCGCCGCCCGTGACCTGCACGTAGAGCGCGCCGTCGGCGAACTTGCGCAGCGCCGCGAGGCGCTTCGAGAGGAGGGGATGCGACTTGAACAGCTCGCCCACGCCGCCGAGCCGTTGCCCGAGGCCCTTCTCGGCGTCGGCGGCGGGCTCGACGAGCAGGCCGTCGACCTCGTCGGCCTTGTCGAGCCCGATCTCCAGCTTCACCATCGCGCGCAGCGTGGTGTCGAGGTCGCGGCTGGCGAGCAGCGCGGCGCGGTCGCACGTGATCTCGGCGCGCCGCATCCACGCCTTCAGCGCCATCATCGCGGGCTGCACCATCCACCGCACGAAGAAGCCGGCGGCGTGCGAGAGGTAGTGCGACGCGGTGACGTACACGACGTGCCCGTTCTGTACGTGGCCGAGCTCGTGCCCGATCGCGGCGACCAGCTCCGAGTCGGTGAGCACGTCGACGATGTCGGCGCGGATCACGACGTACGGCTGATCGTCGGTGCCGAGCGCGGCGAGCCGCACGGGGAACGACGGCGCCGCCACGTACACCGACGGCGCGGAGATGCGCAGGTTCTCGGCGGCGCGCTTGGCGGCGCTCCACACCCGCGGCTGATCGTCGGAGGCGAGCCTCGCGGCCGAGAGCAGCTCCTCGCGGGCCTTCTCGTTCCACAGCCGGGTCGTGGCCTCGACCGCCATCGTCACCGGGCGCGTGCCGATGAAGCTGCGGCGCAGCTTGCGCTCCCCGGCGAACCCGTACGCCGTCCCGGATTGCGCGCGAACCTGACCCTCACCGCGCCGCTCCAGCACGTAGCGCGCGAAGTCAAAATCGACCATGCGTCGAAGTATGCCCTAAACGCTGTCGTCGGGTACTTCGACCGGGGCGCGCCGCCGCGCCCACGCGAGGGCGACCATCCCGATCGCGACCGCGAACCACAGCGTGGCGAGGCGGGTCAGGATCGTCGCGGCCGTGGCGGTGCCGCGGTCGACGTTCACGGCGTTCTCGACGAGGAGGAGCGTCATCGCGCCCTCGGTGACGCCCAGCCCGCCGGGCAGGAACGAGAGCGCGCCGGCGATCGTCGTCGCGGCATAGATGAAGATGGCGAGCCCGAGCGCCACGTGTGCGCCCGGGAACGCCTCGACGACGAGCGCGAACCCGATGCCCTCGCACGCCCATGCCGCGGCGCCGAGCAGCGTCGACCACGCCAGCACCGTCGGGCGGCCGAGCGCGGCGAGCCCGTCGTACGTCTCGCGCAACGGCCGGCGCAGGCGGGCGAGGCGGCGCGGCCGCGTGACGAGATCGACGGTCGCGAGCCCGAGCCGTCGCCACAGGAGGAACACGAACGCGATGGCGAGGATGACGGCGGTGGCGATCGCGACCTCGGTCGCGATGCCGTACGCGGCGACGCCGACGGCGGCCAGGAGGAGCAGCGCGAGGAGGTCGCTCACGCGCTCGGCGATGACGATCGCGGCCGAGCGCGCGACGGGGATGCCGGCGAGCTGCCGCAGCAAGTAGCTCTTCACGAGCTCCCCGAGCTTGCCGGGCGTGACGGCCATCGCGAAGCCGGCGACGAACACGAGCGCGCTGGTCCCGATGGGCACCCGGATCTCGCGGTCGCGCAGGTACAGCTGCCAGCGCGCGAAGCGCAGGGCGTAGTTCCCGATGGCGAGCCCGAGCGCCGCGCCGAACGCCCACCAGCGGAACCCGCCCAGGCGATCGCGCACCTCCCGCACGTCCCCGACGAGGACCAGCGCCGCGAGCAACGCCCCGGCGGCCAGCACCAGGGCGATGACGCGTCGGGGGTGACTGCTCACCGGCGCTTCTTATCATGGGTTCTTGACCCGCACCGAGAGGCCGCCATAGCCTGGGCCCATGGCCGCAAACCCCCCGTCCGTGCTCGTGGTCGATGACGATCCCGAGATCGTCTCGATGCTCTCGGCCCGGCTGGCGGGACGTGGCTACAAGGTGCTCACCGCGGCCGACGGCCTCGAGGCGATCGGCGAGGCCAAGCGCAGCCGCCCGGCGCTCATCGTCCTCGACGTAATGATGCCTCACAAGACCGGCTGGGAGGTCGCGCGCGCCCTCAAGCAGGACCCGGTCACCGAGAACATCAAGATCGTGATGCTGACCGCGATCGGCCAGCAGATGAACGAGATGACGTCGCCGCTCTACGGGGCAGACGCCTACTTCGACAAGCCGTTCGACTTCAGCGCGCTCGAGAAGAAGATCGCCGAGCTGATCGGCTGAGCTCGCGGCCGGCCCTCGGCATGGTTGTTTGCTCGGGCCTGCTCGCGCGCTACGCGCGCTCGGCCGCGTCGTCGTGGGAGCTGCCCCGTTACTCGCTTCGCTCGCTGCCCCACTCCTCGCGGCCGGCCCTCGCCTACTCGTCTTCGTCGGCGGCGGCGGCCTTGCGCTGGTTCAGCATCTTGTAGGCCTTGCTGTACCAGGGGCTGTCGGCGGGCACGATCTTCATGATGTTGCGGAGGAGGGTCTTGGCCTCCTCGGGCTGGCTCGACTGGAGCTTCTGGGCGCTCGCGAAGAACTCGCCGGCCTTGCGCTCGAGCGAGCTGCGCACGTTGGCGACCGTCGCGTTCGAGCCGGCGCCGACGTTCACGGCATCGTCGGCGGCGATCTTCGCCATCGGGTAGTTCTGCTTGGCCATGTAGGCCGCGGCGGCCGACGGCGCGACCTTCGCGATGTTCTCGCGGATCGCCGCCTGATGCGCGCCGCCGACGCGACGGTCGGCCTTGAGCGCCTTCTGCAGCGCGCCGAGCGCCTGCGTCGGGTTCGCCTTGGCGAGCGTCGCGCCCGTCGAGAGGTTGGTCCCGATCGTCTCGTAGTCCGTGGCGGTCGCGCGCAGACGCTTGGCGTCGCTGTCGCCGGCGCCGGCGGCGGCCTCGCGCAGGAGCGCCGACGCGGGCTTCCAGTCCTTGCCGCGATACAGGCCGTCGGCCTTCTTCTCGGTGGCGGCGAGGCCCTTGGCGCCGGGTTTCACGACCGGCTTCTCGAGGAGGTCCTCGTTCTTCACCGCGACGCGCGGCGGTGGGGTCTTCTTCACGACCGGCGGGGGCTGCTTCTTGACGACCGGCGGCGGAGGCGGCGTCTTCTTCACGACGGCCGGTGCCGGCGGCGGGTCGTCTTTCACGACGGGCGGCGGCGCAGGAGGCGGATCGTCCTTCACGACGGGCGGCGGCGCAGGAGGCGTGATGACCGCGGGCTCGGGCGCGCCGGAGCCGACCGCGGGCTCGGGCTCGTCGATCTCGGGCTCACCGCCGGTGACGGCCGAGCCAGCAGCGGGTAGGGGCGCAGGCTCGGCCGCGGTCGCCGAGCCCGGCGCCGAACCGGTCGCGGAGCCGGCCGCCGGAATCTCGCCGGCGACCGGCGTCGGCAGGACACCGCTGGCCTTGTCGCTGCCGCTCGCCTTCTCCGCGCCGACGACCTTCGCGGGCGCGGGCGGCGCATCGTCACCACCGAGCATCGCGCCGAGGCCGATGATGAGCAGCAGCCCGGCGACGCCGGCGCCGATCATGATGTGCTTCTTGCGATTGTCCGGCGCGATGACGAACGGGTACGCCGCGGCCGGCGGATACATGCGCGGTTCGACGAGGGCGGTGGTCGTGGCCGGCCGTGCGCCCGCACCGAACATCGCCTGGACCGGCGGCGTGCCCATCGGCGCTGCGGCGGCCGGGCCCGTGCCCGATCCGCCGGCGAGGAACTGCGGCGGCGAGACCGGTGCGCCGGCATCGGCGACCGCCTGCGGAACCGGCTCGCGCGACGGCGGCGGCGTCATCGCCGGCATTCCGCGCACGGTCATCGGCCGCTCGCGCGGCAAGTCCTTCGGATCCGGCGCCTGCGACGGACGCTTCGTGCGCGCCGGCGTTCCCGGCGGCGGCGGCGAGCGGCGCTCCGCGGCGGCGGTCACCGAGTTGTGCCGCGGCCGCGCCGGCTCGATCGTCGGCACCGGCGTCGGGCTCCGTCCACCGGTCTGCTTGCCGGCGACGGTCGCCGCCTCGTCGTCGTCCTGGCCCCAGCCCGTCACCGTCGGCTTCGCGGCGCTCGGCGCATGATCGAAGCGGAAGACCGTGTTGCCGATCTCGATGCGGTCACCGTCGCGCAGGTGGCACTTGCCGTCCTCGATGCGATCGTTGATCAGCGTGCCGTTGCCCGAGCCGCGATCGCGCAGCACCCACGCCTCGCCGTCCCACTGCAGCTCGAGGTGGCGGCGCGAGACCGCGATGTCCGTCAGACACACGTCGTTGTCGACGGCGCGCCCGACGGAGAGCTCCTTGCCGGGACGCAGATCGAAGACGCGGCCCTGATCGCTGCCGGAGATCACGGCGAGCTTGGCCATCGCGCGCGGATCCGCTGCGCCCGTCGCGGTGCCCTGCTGTCCTTGTACGAGCTGCAGCGGCGGCAGCGGTCGCGCCTGATCCTCGACGGTCGGCTCGTCGACGACGGTGCGCTTCTCGCCCGACTCGGCGACCGTGGTGCCGTCCTCCCACTGCTCGTCCATGCTCGACGAGGCCGCGATCGGCGTCGGTGCTTCGTCGCTCGCCGACGGCGGCTCCGGCTCGATCGTCGTGCGGTCCTCTTCGAGATCGTCGAGCCCGCCACCGCCGAGGCCAGTACCGCTCGCTGCGGCCCCGCCCGGCAGCACCGTCAAATGCGCCGGCGCGCGGCCGATGTGGCTCGGACCACGTCCCATCGACGGATCATTCTACGGGTCACCACGCAGAGTTTCAATGTTGGCGGTCGAGGCACACCTACATGGTGCTACCGTGAGGGAAACATGCGCCTCGGCGATTTTGACTTCGCTCCCTCGAAGATCGTGTGCGTCGGCCAGAACTATCGCCTTCACGCCCAGGAAATGGGCAAAGGAATCCCGAGTGAGCCGCTCCTCTTTTTCAAGCCGCCCTCGGCGCTCGTCGGAGACGGCGGCGTCATCGAGCGGCCGGGTGGGTACGCGCGCGTGGATCACGAGGCCGAGCTCGGCGTCGTCATCGGCAAGCGCGCGCGCCGCGTCAGCAAGGCCGCCGCGCTCGACCACGTGCAGGGCTACACGTGCGTGAACGACGTGACCGTGCGCGAGCTGCAGCAGAAGGACGGGCAGTGGTCGCGCGCGAAGGGCTTCGACACCTTCTGTCCCGTCGGGCCGCGCATCGTGGCGGGGCTGGACCCGAGCGACCTCTCGATCCGCTGCCGCGTGAACGGCGTGAGCAAGCAGGACTCGCGCACGAGCGACCTCATCTTCGACGTGCCGACGCTCATCGAGTTCATCAGCGCGCACATGACGCTCGAGCCGGGCGACCTGATCTCGACGGGCACGCCGGCCGGCGTCGGGAACCTCGACGTCGGTGATCTCGTCGAGGTCGACATCGAGGGGATCGGCGTGCTGAGCAATCGCGTCGTGGCGCGCGAATGACGAGCGCCAGCCGCGAGGCGTGGTCGACGTGACCGAGCTGGATCCCGAGACGGTGGTGCTCGGGCTCGGCGGCAACGTCGGCGGAGACGCGGCGATCCTCGCGCGCTTCGCCGCGGCGGTGCGCGCGCTCGAGGCGTGGAGCACGGCGCGTGCGTCGCGCGTGTTCCGGACCGCGGCGCTCGGACCGGAGCAGCCGGACTACCTGAACGCGGCGGTGGCGGTGGACGTGCCCGAGGAGCTGACAGCGTCGGAGCTCATCCGCGAGGTGCAGGGCATCGAGCGCTCGCTCGGGCGCGATCGCGGCGCCGAGAGCCGCTGGGGACCGCGGCCGATCGATCTCGACGTGCTGCTATGGGGCACGCGGCGCATCACGTTCCGTGGGCCGCCGGCGCTCGAGGTTCCTCATCCGCGCCTGGCCGAGCGCGCGTTCGCGCTGGTGCCGGCGATCGACGTCACCGGCGCCGACCTCGTGCACCCGGTGCTGAAGCGGACGTTAGGAGAGCTGCGCGCTGCGGTCGCCGACCAGCGCGTCGACGTCACCGCTTTGCACATCGACGGTGCGCCACCATCGCCGCACCTGCTCGATGGCTGACGTGCGCGGCATCCCGGGCGGCAGCGACTCGACGAGCACGCGGCCGTAGTTCTTCGTCACGATGCGCGGGTCGAGGATCGCGACGATGCCGCGATCGTCGCGCCGACGGATGAGGCGGCCGAACCCTTGCTTGAGCGCGAGCGCCGCCTGCGGCAGCTGGAGCGCCGCGAACGGATCGATGCCGCGCTCCGTGAGCGCGGCGGCGCGCGCGGCGATGAGCGGATCGGTGTGCGGCGCGAACGGCAGCTTGTCGATGATGACGAGCGAGAGCGCGTCGCCGGGGACGTCGACGCCTTCCCAGAACGAGCCGGTCCCGAGGAGGACGGCGCCGGGCGTCGCGCGGAAGCGATCGACGAGGGCGGCGCGGGGGGCGTCGCCCTGGCGGAGGAGCGGATAGGGCAGGTTGGCGAGGAGGCGCGCGGCGTCGGCGAGCGCGCGGTGGCTCGTGAAGAGCACGAAGGCGCGGCCGCTCGTGATGGCGAGCAGCTCGACGATGCGCGCGGCGACGGGCGCGGGCAGCCCCTCGCCGGTGGGGACCGGCAGGTCGCGCGCGAGGTAGAGCATCGCCTGGCGGCGGTAGTCGAACGGCGACGCGACGCCGAGCTCGTCGACCTCGGTGCGATCGAGGCCGAGGCGGGTGCGGGTGTAGTCGAACTCGCCGGCGACGGTGATCGTCGCCGACGTGAAGACGGCGGTGGGGGAGCCATGCACGATCACGCGGCGGAGGACGTCGGCGACGGAGATGGGTGCGGCCGCGAGCGTGGTGCCGGTGGCCCGGGTCTCGCCCCAGTACACGTGCGCGCGCTGGCGCTGCTCCGCGAGCTCGGCGAGGTCGTCGCGCACGGCGCGTGCGCGGCGCGCGAGCCCGTTGAGCTGCTCGCGGCGCGCGACGTCCTGTTCGTCCTCCTCGGGGTCGCCAGGGCCGGAGGGCGGCGGCGGCAGCGCGTCGAGGTCGCACGTGCGGGCCATCTCCTCGAGCGCGTTGTCGAGCGCGAACCAGGCGTCCTGGCCCGGGCCATTGAGGAGCGCCGGCGGCAGCGGCACGCGTCCCCCGTCGGGCGAGGCGTGGAGCAACGCCTTGCGCGCGTGCGCGAAGAGCGCCACCGACGCGCGCTCGACGGCGGTGACCAGCGTGTCGTGGCCGCGATTCACGTCGAAGAGCGTCGCGCCGAGGACGACCATGGCGTCGCGCACGAGCGAGGCCATCTTCATCGTCGAGAGCCGCACGCCGAAGTGCTCGGTCGCGACGTCCTCGAGCTGGTGCGCCTCGTCGAAGATGACGGCGTCGTGATCGGGGAGGACGCGCGCGCCGGGGAACGCCGTTCGCAGCGCGAGGTCCGCGAAGTAGAGGTGGTGGTTGACGAGGACGAGGTCGGCCTTGTCGGCGGCGCGGCGCGCGCCGGTCACGAAGCAGCGCTCGAAGTGCGGACAGCGCGGGCCGATGCGCGTGTCGGGCGTCGTCGTGACCTCGGCCCAGACCGGCGCGTCCTCGCCGACCGTCTCGAGCTCGGCGCGGTCTCCGGTCGTGGTCTCGTCGATCCAGTCGAGGATCTGCGCGAGCGGCCCGGCCTTCGCCGCGGGCGTGCGGCGAACCTCGTCGAGCTTGCGCTTGCAGACGTAGTTGGAGACGCCCTTCAGCGCCACGGCGACGAACGGGCGGCCGATGATCTGGCGCAGGAGCGGCAGGTCGTGGCGGACGATCTGATCCTGCAGCGCGCGCGTTCCCGTCGAGACGATCACGCGTTTCCCCGACGACAGCGCCGGCACCAGGTACGCGAGCGTCTTGCCGGTGCCGGTGCCGGCCTCGACGAGCAGCGGACGATCGTCGGCGAGCGCGGCCGTGACCGCGTCCGCCATGCGCCGCTGCTCGGGCCGATCCTCGAAGTGCGGGATCGCCGCCGAGAGCGCGCCGCCCGGTCCGAGGGTCTCCTCGCTCATTCCGCCTTCGGCGGGCGCGAAGCCTTCTCGGTGTGCCCGCTCGTGCCGAACCGGCGCGCGAGCTCCTTCCACACCTCGGCCACCGGGATGTCGCGCGCGACGAGCCCGACCATCACGTGGAAGAGCAGGTCGGCGGTCTCGTGCACGACCTTGCCGCGCTCGCCCGACGGAAGCTCGGCGGCGAGCTCGCCGTGCTCCTCGGCGATCTTCTCGAGGATCTTGGGCATCCCCTTCTCGAGCAGCGACCGGGTGTAGCTCTTCTCGGCGGCCGCATCGCGGCGCGCGTGCAGCACGCGCTCGAGCTTGTCGATGATGTGCGCTGGCGGCGCGCCGTCGTCGTCGCCGTTCTCGGTGTGGAAGAAGCAGGCGGTCGCGCCGGTGTGGCAGGTGGGGCCGGACGGGCGCGCCTTCACCAGGATCGCGTCGCTGTCGCAGTCGACCCGCAGCTCGACGACCGAGAGCACGTTCCCCGACGTCTCGCCCTTCTTCCACAGCGCGTTGCGCGAGCGCGAGAAGAAGTAGACCTCGCCCGACGTGCGCGTCAGCGACCACGCCTCGGCGTTCATCCACGCGAGCATCAGGACGGCGCCGGTGTCGGCGTCCTGCACGATCGCGGCGGCGAGGCCGCGATCATCCCAGGCAGGCTCGGGCAACGGCATGACGAAGTTGTCGGCCCTCGGATCGATCGGTGTCAAGTTCGTTCAGCCCAGGCGGACCGGCAGGCCGCGCGTGCGCAGGTGCGCCTTGGCCTCGCCGATCGTGTGCTGGCCGTAATGGAAGATCGAGGCGGCCAGGACCGCGTCCGCGCCGCCGATCGACAGGCCATCGGCGAGGTGATCGAGCGTGCCCACGCCGCCCGACGCGATCACCGGGATGGTCACCGCGTCCACCACCGTGCGGACCAACTCCAGGTCGTATCCGGACCGCGTGCCGTCCTGGTCCATGCTGGTCAGCAGGATCTCGCCGGCGCCGCGCTCGGCCATCTCGGCGCACCAGCGGATCGCGTCGAGGCCCTCGGGCGTGCGACCGCCGTGGCTGTACACCTGCCACGTGCCATCGCCCTGCCGCTTCGCATCGACCGCCACCACGATCGCCTGATTCCCGAACCGCTCCGCCGCCCGCGACACCAGCGCCGGATCCCGGATCGCCGCGGTGTTGATCGAGATCTTGTCTGCGCCCGCGAGCAGCAGCCGCTCCACATCCTCCACCGCACGCACGCCACCGCCCACCGTCAGCGGCGCGAACACCTGGTCCGCCGTGCGCGCCACGATGTCGAGGATCGTCGACCTACCCTCGGGCGACGCCGAGATATCCAGAAAGCAGATCTCGTCCGCTCCCTGCGCATCGTACGCGCTCGCCTGCTCGACCGGATCACCCGCATCGCGCAGCTGCACGAACGACGTGCCTTTGACGACGCGCCCATCCTTCACGTCGAGACACGGAATGATCCGCCGCGTCAGCACATCGCCCCCCAACCCGGGGACGGTGGAAACTTTGTCAACTTTGCGCTCGAACCCCTCGGAATGACGTCACGCACCGCCGCGCGAAAGGTTGCCAAACGTGGGGCGGAATACCGCCACGGGGCCAGAGTTGACAAACTTTCCACCGTCCCCGCGGTCATCGTGCCGCCTCGACTGCTTCCGTGATGGTGAAGCGGCCGTCGTAGAGGGCGCGGCCGACGACGACGGAGGGAACGCCGGCGGCGGCGAGGCGGCGGAGATCGTCGAGGGAGTGGACGCCGCCGGAGGCGATCACGTCGATGGTCACGGCGGCGGCGAGCGCGGCGGTGGCGGCGATGTTGGGGCCCTTGCCGGTGCCGTCGCGCGAGACGTCGGTGTAGAGGAGCGCGGCGGCGCCCCACGAGGCGGCGCGCTGGCCGAGCTCGATGGCGGAGAGGGTCGAGGTCTCGACCCAGCCCTCGACGGCGACCATGCCGTCCTTGGCGTCCACGGCGATGACGACCTTGCCGGGTAGCTCCTTGCAGAGGGCCTCGACCATCGCCGGCTGCTTCACCGCCGCCGTGCCGAGCACGACGAAGGACGCGCCGGCGGCGATCACGGCGCGCGCGGCAGCCGCGTCGCGGATGCCACCGCCGACCTCGACCGGCACCGGCGCCGCCGCGCAGACGCGCGCGATCACGTCGGCGTGTTTGCGCGCGCCATCGAACGCGCCGTCGAGATCCACGACGTGCAGCCGCTCGACGCCGGCCGCGCACAGCTCGGCGACGAGCTCCTCGGGGCGCTCGCGATACACGGTCGCCGCATCGCGCCGCCCTTCGAGCAGACGCACGGCCTTGCCGCCGAGCAGATCGATCGCAGGGAAGACCTTCATGGTTGCACCGCCGGGCCGGCTCTCCTCATGACGTCACGAACGCCTCGAGCAGCGCCAGCCCGACCTTCTGGCTCTTCTCGGGGTGGAATTGCACGGCGAAGACGTTGTCCTTGCGGATCGCAGCGCAGAACGCGTCGCCGTGCTCGCTGTCCATGACGGCCACGCGCCGGTCCGCGGGCACCACGTGGTAGCTGTGCACGAAGTAGACGTGCGCGCCGTCGGCGATCGCGTCGCCCAGCGGATCGCTCGCCACGCGCCGCACCTCGTTCCATCCCATGTGCGGCACCTTGAGCTCGTGCTGCGTCGGCCGGAAGCGCACGACCTTGCCCGCGACCAGCCCCAGCCCCTGCTGCGGCCCCTGCTCCTCGCTCTCGTCGAACAGCACCTGCAGCCCGAGACAGATCCCCAGATACGGCGTCCCTCGCGCGATCACCTCGCGCAGCGGCGCCTCGAGCGACCGCTCGGCGAGCCCGCGCGTGAACGCCCCGAACGCGCCCTGCCCGGGCACGATCACCTTGTCCGCCTTCCGGACAACGTCGGGATCACGCGTCACCACCACCGTCGACCCGCCCGCCGCCGCCACCGCCTTCTCCACCGAGCGCAGGTTGCCGCCGCAGACGTCGACGATCACCACGCTCATGACATCACGATCATGACGTCAGCGTGCCCTTGGTCGAGGGCACGGCGCCGAGCGTCCGCGGATCCACACGCGTCGCCTGGTCGAGCGCCTTGGCGAACGCCTTGAAGATGATCTCGATGACGTGATGCGGGTTGCCGCCGTAGTGCAGCATCACGTGCACGTTGGCCTCGGCGCGCGTCGCGAACGCCGCGAAGAACTCCTTCGCGAGCTCGCAGTCGAACGTCCCGATCCACTTGCCCTCGAGCCCGGCCACCGTCCACACGAACGCCGGACGCCCCGAGAAATCCACGGCCACCGTCGCCAGCGTCTCGTCCATCGGCAGCGTCGCCCAGCCGTAGCGCGCGATGCCCGCGCGGTCGCCGAGCGCCTCGCGAAAGCACTGCCCGAGCACGAGCCCGATGTCCTCGACGGTGTGGTGCCCGTCGATCTCGATGTCACCCCGCGCCGTCACCGCCAGATCGAACAGCCCGTGCCGCGCCAGCGCGTCGAGCATGTGCGTCAGGAACGGGATCGGCGTGTCGAGCTGGCGCGCGCCCGCACCGTCGAGCGCCAGATCCACGGTGATCTGCGTCTCCTTGGTGTTGCGCTCGACACGCGCCTGTCGCGGGGCCACGAACCCCTTCTAGCACGCCCGCTACCGTCGGAGCTGACTGAACCGCTCTCGGGCAGCGTCAACTTCGGCCGGCGACTGCGCGCCCACGATATCGAGGCTGGCTCGCTGCTCCTGCCCTGTCTTCGAGTCGCGCGCGCGCACCTGCAAGATGCCCGACGCGTCGAGCTGAAACGTCACCTCGATCGACGTCTCGCCGCGCGGTCGCGCCGGCAGCCCCTCGAGCACGAGGTCGCCGAGGATCACGTTGTCGTCGAGGCGCCGGCTCTCGCCCTGGCACACGCGGATGCGCACCATCGACTGCTGGTCGCGCGACGTCGAGAACACCTTGTGCATCTCGGCCGGCACGCGCGAGTTGCGGCGGATGAGCTCCTCGCAGTACCCGGCGACCGTGCCGATGCCGAGCCCGCGCGGCGTCACGTCGATCACCTGCGGCCCACCACGCGGCGGCGGTGCGAACTGCGCCGCACCTGCCATCGCGCCGATGAGCGTCGGCTGCTGCGCCGCACCCATCGGCCCGCCATACGCCGGCGGATTCGCGCCGAACGTGTCCAGCGGAGGCTGCGCGCCCATGAGGGTCGGCTGCGACGACGCGTGCCCCGGCATCACCGGGGGCTGCGCACCGATGAGCGTCGGCGCCTGCTCGCGCCCACCGACCGCGATCGCGGCGCCCACCGCCGCCGGCCCGGCAATGCCGAGCGGCCCGCCCGGCGGAATCTGCATCGTCGGCTGCGCCGAGGGCGCGAATGGGTCGGTCCCGGTCGTGTCCTCGCGCGTGGTCTCGGTCGGGAACCGCTCCTGCGTCAGCTCACCGGTCCCGGTGTCCTCGCCGTGCGGCTGCGGACCCGGCGCCACCGGAATCCCCATCATGGTGCGCTTCGCGGAGCCGGGGATCGGCGGCGGCGCCGCGGGCCCGGGCTTGGTGATGCGCGCGATCGGCTTGGCGCCGGTCGGCGTCTCCTCGAACCGGTCCACCGCCTCGCCGCGCTGCACCGCGCGTTCGGTCCGCGTCCGCGGCGCGCGCAGCTCGGTCGCGCCCATGCGATCGGTCGTCCGCTTCTCGGACGTCGCCGCCTCGTCGAACGTCGCGGGCGCCGCATCCGGCAGCGGCGACGATGGCATCCGGCTCGACGGCCGCCGCGACAGGATCCGCTCCAGCGCCGACGCCTGCAGCGCCGCGCCCAGCGCCACCGCCTCCTCGGGGTTCACGTCGGTGCGCGGCGGCCGCTGGAAGAACCGCGTCACGCGCTCGCGCACGTGCGGGATCTTCGTCGTGCCGCCGACCAGGACCACGTCCTCGATCTGTTGCGGCCCGAGCTGCGCCAGCTTCATGGCCTCCTCGCACACCTGGAACGACTTCTCGAAGAACGGCTGCGCCCGCTCGACCAGCTGGTCGCGCGTGATCTCGACCTCGAGGTTCAAGGGCGCGCCGCCGGGCCCGTACGCGATCTCGTCGACCTTCACGATCGCGCGCGTGCGGCGCGACAGCTCGATCTTGGTCTGCTCCGCGACCGCCCGCAGGCGCATCACGCCGACCTCGTGGTCGCGCACGTCGATGCGATGCGTGGCCAGGAACTGCTCGGCCATGTGCTGCATCAGCACCTCGTCGATGTCGTCACCGCCGAGGAACGAGTCACCCGCCGTTGCCAGCACCTCGTACACCTGATCCTGCAGCCGCAGGATCGTCACGTCGAACGTGCCGCCGCCGAAGTCGTACACCGCGATCGTGCGCGACAGCTGCCGCTGATGCCCGTAGGCCAGCGCCGCCGCCGTCGGCTCGTTCAGCACGCGCACCACGGTGATGCCCGCGATCGCGCCCGCCGTCGCCGTCGCCGACCGCTGCGCATCCGTGAAGCTCGCCGGCACGGTCACCACCGCGCGCGAGATCTCGGTGTTGAGCGACTTCTTGGCGACGTTGCGCACGTGGTCGAGCACGATCGCCGAGATCTCCGGCACCGCGAACTCGCCACCGCGCGTCACCAGCACGGGCTGCTGGTTCGCGCCTTCCTTGATCGCGTAGGGCATCCGGCCCATCGCGGCCTGGATCTCCTTCGATCGGAACTGCCGGCCGATGAGCCGCTTGGCCGAGTAGACCGTGTTGCGCGGATCGATCACGCGCCGCTGCTTGGCCTCGACGCCCACGATCACCGAGCCGTTCGGATGGAACGACACCACCGACGGATGAATCTTCGTGCCGCGCTCGTCGCTCATCACGCGCGGCGCGCCGCTCTGATCGCACACGGCCACCACCGAGTTGGTGGTGCCGAGGTCGATGCCCACGATCGGATCAGCCATGGTCAGTTGCTCTCCGCAGTGGGCAAGGAGGCGAGCACGCCGTCGTACCAGCGCTCCACCGCCTTCTTGAACGGCCACATCCAGCCATACGACGGCCCGGTGAACTGCCGGACCACATGGTCGCGATACGACTCACGTCGCGGGTGGTCGGGGCCATACACGTCGGCTGCCGCCCGGATCGACTCTTCGTACGCTTGCATCTCGAACCGGGTGCGAAAATACGCCACGCCGAGGGGCAGGGGCAAAAACAGGTACAGGAAGGCCATCCCGGGGAGGCTGAACTTCCGGAATTGCCTCAGGTGCACGGCCTCGTGACGGAGGGTGCAGTAGCGCTCCAGCGGGTCGCGGTCGTCCCAGTCGGCGGTCACGTAGATCGTCCGACCGATCGTGGTCTGGTAGCTGTCCAGGTACGACCGCATTCCGCCGAAGGTCACGCCGATGAGCGCGTAGTGGATGACGCGATGGAGCAACGAATCCGGTTTCTTGACGATCCGCATGCGCGGAAACTCGGCGTGAAGCTCCGCGATCAAGCGCGCGTACTGCTCATCCGGATTCACGGCGCCTGAATCGTAGCAGGAGGGCGCAGACCCGCGGGCAGCGGTCGGGTAGTGTCTGTTCCCTCCGTGGCAGTCGATACGAGTCGTCTCAACCCGCCGCAGCGCGCGGCCGTGCACCACGGAGGGGGGCCGCTCCTCGTCCTCGCGGGCGCGGGCTCGGGCAAGACCCGCGTCATCACCTACCGCATCGCGCACCTCCTCGACCTCGGCATCCCGGCCGATGCGATCGCCGCGCTCACGTTCACCAACAAGGCCGCCGAGGAGATGCGCGAGCGCATCTCGCACCTGCTCGGCTCGAAGGCGCTGGCGAAGAAGCTCACGATGGGCACCTTCCACGCGCTCGGCCTCACGATGCTGCGCGCCGAGCGCGCGAGCCTCGGCTATCCGAAGGGCTTCGCCGTCTACGACACCGCCGATCAGCTCGGCGTGGTGCGCGACATCCTGCGCGGGCTGAAGGACTTCTCGCGCGACGGCGAGCGCCGCTGGGACGTGAAGGCGATCCTCGCGCGCATCTCGCTCGCCAAGAACGGCTTCATCGCGCCCGAGGACTTCAAGCCGCGCGAAGGCGACGAGTACGACACGATCACCGCCGAGATCTACCCGCGCTACCAGGCGGCCTTGCGCGCGTACGCGGCGTTCGACTTCGACGACCTCATCGTCGAGCCGGTGCGCCTGATGCAGCGCGATCCGGCGGTCGCCGATCGCTGGCAGGGCCGCTACCGCTTCGTCCTCGTCGACGAGTTCCAGGACACCAACAAGGCGCAGCTGCTCCTGGTGCAGGCGCTCATCGAGCGTCACGGCAACCTGACCGTCGTCGGTGACGACGATCAGTCGATCTACGCGTGGCGCGGCGCCGACCCCACCAACATCCTGCGCTTCGCCGAGATGTTCGAGGGCGCGACGGTCGTGAAGCTCGAGCAGAACTACCGCTCGACGCGCTCCATCCTCGACGCCGCCAACGCCGTCATCGCCAACAACTCGCAGCGTCACGGCAAGTCGCTGTGGTCCGAGCTCGGCGCGGGCGAGGTGATCACGCACGCCGTCGCGCAGGACGCCGAGCAGGAATCGAAGTGGGTCGCGACGGAGGTGCTGCGCCTCAAGGAAGGCGGCCGCCGCTGGCAGGACATGGCCGTCCTCTACCGCTCGAACCTGCAGGCCAAGGCGCTCGAGGACGATCTGCGCCAGCTCTCGGTTCCGTACGTGATGTACGGCGGCCAGGAGTTCTTCGAGCGCAAGGAGGTGAAGGACGTCATCGCGTACCTGCGCCTCGCCTTGAACCCGCGCGACGAGCTCGCGCTTCGCCGCATCATCAACTATCCGGCGCGCGGCGTCGGGCCGGTCACCGTCGAGAAGATCGTCGCGTGGGCGCACGAGCGCCACTCGACGATGTGGGACGTGATGCGCGCCATCGCCGGTGCCGCCGACGCCGATCACACGCAGCTCGACGAGGCCGGCCTCCGGCCCAACGTCCGCAAGTCGCTCGCCGAGCTGGTCATGATCCTCGAGGATCTCGGCAAGGGCCTGCGCGAAGGGCAGGCCGTCGCGTCGACGCGCACGCTCATCGAGGCGATCCACCTCGTGGACGATCTGAAGGAAGCCGCGCCATCGGCGACCGCCGCGCAGCGCCGCATCGACAACGTCGAGGGCCTGCTCGGCTCGCTCGGCCGATTCGAGCAGAAGCAGCGCGGCCCCGACGCGCTCGGCGACTACCTGCGCAAGCTGTCGCTCGAGTCGGGCGAGGAAGCCGACACCTCGGGCGACAAGATCGTCCTCACCACGCTGCACGGCGCGAAGGGCCTCGAGTTCCCGATCGTGTTCATGGTCGGCCTCGAGGAGGAGCTCCTGCCGCACGCGCGCACGCTCAACCCGCAGGCCACCGACGCGCTCGACCCCGACCACGCCTCCGACGTCTCGGAGGAGCGCCGGCTCTGCTACGTCGGGATCACGCGCGCGCAGCGGAAGCTCTACATCACGCGCGCCTGCACCCGCGTCTCGCGTGGCCGCCCCATGCCGCGCATCCCCTCGCGTTTCCTGCTCGAAATCCCGGACGAGCTCCTCGAGGTCCGCGACCTCGGCGAGGAGGCGCGGCAGCGGGTTCCGACCACCGAGGTGCGCTCGTTCTTCTCGAGCTTCAACTTCGAGGAGTAGCGCGCGCCAGCGCTCGGCTGCGACACCCCTGCGACAGCGCGAGTGTGCTCAACCGCCCACTATCGTTCGGTTATTCCGGCATCGGTGTGGCCAGCGGTTGTCAGGGCGGGTGGCAGTTTTGGGCATTCGCTGAGGCGGATTTCTGCTATTCCGCCCGGCATGAAGCGCTCTCTCTTCTTCTCGACCCTCCTCCTCGCCGCGGCTTGCGGCGGCGGCGGCACGAAGTCCACCAACACGGGCGGCGGCGGCGGCGGTGGCGATGTCGCCGGCGGCGGTGACACGACGGGCGGTGGGGGCGGCGCTGGAGGCAGCGCGACCACCGATCCCGCGCTCGCCGCGCGCATGAAGTTCAACAACAGCGGCGGCATGTGGATGCCGCGCCAGATGGCGCACCCGCAGCACGCCGCGCAGCTCCAGGCGATGGGCGTCACGCTCCCCGCCGAGAACCTGACCAACCCGCTCGCCGAGCCGCTCAACGCGGTCGTCTCGCTCGGCGGCTGCACCGGCTCGTTCGTCTCGCCCGAGGGCCTGGTCATCACCAACCATCACTGCGTGCAGGGCGCGCTGCAGTTCAACTCGACGCCGGACAACGACCTCGTCGAGAACGGCTTCCTCGCCAAGACCAAGACCGAGGAGAAGAGCGCCGGACCCGCGGCCAAGATCAGCGTCGCGCAGGCGTTCACCGACGTGACCAAGGACGTGATGGGCGGCCTCGACGCCATCACCGACTTCAACAAGCGCAAGCTCGAGATCGACAAGCGCACCAAGGCGCTCACGTCAGCGTGCGAGAAGGGCCGCCCCGGCCTCCGCTGCGACGTGAAGAACTTCTACAACGGCGCCGAGTGGCAGCTCATCGAGTACCTCGAGATCCGCGACGTGCGCCTGGTCTACGTGCCGGCCCGCGCGATCGGCAACTACGGCGGCGAGATCGACAACTGGGCGTGGCCGCGCCACACCGGTGACTGGTCGTTCTATCGCGCCTACGTCGGCAAGGACGGCCTGCCCGCCGACTACTCGACGGATAACGTTCCGTTCCAGCCCAAGCACTTCCTCAAGGTCGCGCAGGACGGATCGCGCCAGCACGACTTCGTCATGCTCGCCGGCTATCCGGGCAAGACCAACCGCGTCACCACGTACGACGAGACCGCGTTCGACGTGTCGTGGGCGTACCCGTACCTGATCGCGAACCTGCAGCAGAAGTACGACCTGCTCGCCGAGATGCTCAAGCCTGACTCCAACGTCGGTGCCGGCACCAAGCTCAAGGCGGGCGTCGCCAAGCAGGGCGTGCAGAACGGCCTCGAGAAGTACCAGGGCGTGCTCGCCGGCCTCCAGAAGGGCGACATCATGGCCCAGAAGAAGGCGATCGACGGCAAGGTCCGCGCCTGGGCCGCGAAGCCGGGCAACGAGGCGTTCGCCACGTCGATCGCTCGCTACGACGAGATGAACAAGGAAGAAGAGGCGACGGCGCGCGTCGACTTCGATCGTGGCCAGGCCCTGTACGGCTCGGCGCACCTCAAGAACGCGTTCCTCTTCGTGCGCATGGCCGAGGAGCGTCAGAAGAAGGACGCCGATCGCAAGCCGGGCTACCAGGACCGCGACCTGCCGCGCATCGAGGGCGGCCAGAAGCAGTTCACGCGTCAGTTCGACGCCACGCTCGACCGCGCGATGTTCCGTCTCGCGCTCGTGCGCGCGATGGCGCTCCCCGAGGCCGACCGTCCGTGGCTCAACACCATCGTCGGCGTGAAGAAGGGCGGCACCATCGACGAGGCCGCGATCGACAAGGCGCTCGACGGTCTCTACAAGACCACCAAGCTCGAGGACGAGGCCACGCGTCTCGACCTGCTCAAGAAGGCGTCGCCGGCCAAGCTGAAGGGCTCGAAGGACCCGTTCATCAAGCTCGCGATCGCGCTGTGGCCGACGGTCAAGGCGCAGGAGAAAAAGGACGACGCTCGCGCCGGAGAGGGCGTGCTGCTCTCGGCGAAGTACGCCGAGGCGATGACCCAGGCGCTCGACGGCTACCTGTCGCCCGACGCCAACTCCACGCTCCGCGTCACCTACGGCACGATCAAGCCGTTCAAGCCCGGCGAGAAGCCGTTCACCGTGATGAGCGAGATCCTCGCCAAGGACACGGGTGAGGAGCCGTTCGACGCGCCCAAGAAGCAGCTCGAGGCGATCAAGGCCAAGAACTGGGGCCCGTACGCCGACCCCGTCCTCGGTGAGGTGCCGGTCGACTTCATCGCCGACCTGGACATCACGGGCGGCAACTCGGGCTCGGCCGCGCTGAACGAGAAGGGTGAGCTCATCGGCCTGGCGTTCGACGGCAACACCGAGGGACTCGCGTCGGACGTGGTCTTCAACCACTCCAACACGCGCACGATCATCGTCGACATCCGCTACGCGCTCTGGACGATGGATCTCCTCGACGGCGCGGACAACGTGCTCGAGGAGATGGGCGTCAAGCCGTCGCTGTGAGCGGCGGCGCGAGCGCGGCGAGGCGCTTGCGGGCGATGCCGACGTAGCGAGCGTCGGCATCGCTGCAGAGGAAGCGGCGGCCGAGGCGGGTGGCGACGGCGGCGGTGGTGCCGCTCCCCATGAACGGATCGACCACGAGGTCGCCCGGACGTGAGGACGCGAGGACGAGGCGCTCGACGAGCGCTTCCGGCTTCTGCGTGGCGTGCTCGGTCTTCTCGCTTTGCCCGTTGCAGAGCACCGGGACCTCGAGCACGTCGCGCGGCTTGGCGCCGAGCGGGTTTGGCTCCCACTTGTCGCGCCGCTTGCCGCCGCGGCCGTACTGCGAGTTCACGGCCTGCACGCGCTCGGGATATCGCGTGGTGTGCGCGTTGTACGGGACGCGCACCGCGTCGACGTCGATGCCACCGCCGCGCGAGCCGCGCAGGTGCAGGATGCTCTCGTGCGAGCGCCCCCAGTCGCGGCCGAGGTTCGCCTTGTTCTTGTAGTACCAGACCAGCCACCGGCACTCCGCGAACCGGCGCGCGCTCCGCACCTTGAGCTCGGCGAGGATCTCGGAGAAGCCGCACACGTAGGCGCTACCGTCGGTGCCGATCACGCGGCGGACTTCGGTGAGCCACGTGTCGCACCAGTCGACGTATGCGTCGAGCGACTCGAATTCGTCCCACGTGTCCTTGCCGATCGCGTACGGCGGATCGGTCACGACCAGCGCGGCGCCGCCATCCGGGATGCGCCCGAGCGTCTCCATCACATCGGCGCGCCACAGCTCGCCTGCCGCTGTCACCAGCGCTCTCGTCGGCCTCTCGCCGCGGAGATCGCGCGGGACCTCGAGCTCGCGATCGATCCTCGGCGGACGCTTGGGCACGTGAAAACCTACTCCGCGACCCTGACCACTCGATGCCTAACCCGACCACTGCACGACTCGACCTTGACCTGAACCTCGACCTTGACCTTGACCTCGACCTGAACCTTGACGTTGACCTGAACCTGAACCTGAACCCCACCGTTGACCTTGACGTTCCCGTTGACGAGCAAAGCCGCGCCACCGGCCGATTCGCACACCACTCACGCGACACGCCGCAACCGCCGCCTATCACCGCCGATACGCCAGCTCATGCTGAGCTTCCAGAAGCTGCGTGTTTACCAGTCGTCGATCCAGTTCCTCGCGCTCACGATGGAGGTGCTCTCCAGCCTCCCGAAAGGCCACGCCGATCTGGCCGATCAGCTGCTGCGAGCCGCCCAATCCATGCCGCGCAACATCGCCGAGGGAGCGGGACGCAGGACGGACGTCGATCAGTCGCGTTTCTACGCGATCGCTCGCGGATCAGCGATGGAAGCGGCCGCGGCGCTCGACACGATGAACGTCATGCGACTGGTCGAAGCGGATCGGTACGACCGCGGGATCCAGTTGCTCGAGGGGATTGTCGCGATGCTGACGAAGATGACCTGATGTCTGCCGGTTGCCCGGCTTTGCTCGTCAAGGGGAACCTCAAGGTCAACGGTGGGGTTCAGGTTCAGGTTCATGTCAACGTCAACGGTGGGGTCAAGGTCAAGGTCAAGGTCGAGGTTGAGTCTCGACGTTGACGTTGACGATGACGTTGACGTGCTCCGAGCGTCGACGATCAGCCCTGAGGCAGGAGCTCGATCGTCGAGCCCTTGGCCGTGTAGCGATCACTGCAGCGGCTGCAGACGGTCGTGCCTGTCCCGTCGAACCCAGGCAGGCGCTCGCCGCAGCGACAGGCCCATCCGATCCAGCGCGCCGGCACGCCGACGACGAGCGCGTGCGGGGCGACGTCGGCGGCGACAGCGGCGCCCGCGCCCACGAACGCGTAGGCGCCGATGGTCACGCCGCAGACCACCGTGGCGTTGGCGCCGATGGTGGCGCCGCGACCGACGCGCGTGGGCTCGAACTCTTCGCGCCGCGAGACGTGCGCGCGCGGATGTTTCACGTTGGTGAAGACACACGACGGGCCCAGCAGCACCTCGTCCTCGAGCGTCACGCCGTCGAACACAGAGACATGGTTCTGGATGCGGCAGCCGTTGCCGATCGTGACCTTGCCGATGTAGCAGCCGTGGCCGACCACGCAGCCGGCCCCGATCTTCGCGCCCGGCATCACGTGCGCGAAGTGCCAGATGCGGGTGCCGGCTCCGATGCTGGCGCCGCGTTCCACCACCGCAGTCGGGTGGATGAGCGGCGCTTCGGGCGCGTCCTCGACGCTGATCGTGACGGACTCCGACGACGTTTCGGACATCCGGCTGACCTTATCCGCTCACCGGGCGGGACGGTAGTAGTGACGGAGCGTCAACCAGAGCTCGATCGGGTCGAACCCGAGCATCCCGAACGGGTTCGCGCCGGACTCCTTGATGGCGGTGCGGGCGCGATCGGCGAGGTCGGACGCGCGATCGCGCGCCGCCTGCGGGAGGAAGCTCGCGAGCGCCATCGCGCCGCGCTGCGCGACGGCCGCCACGGTCGCGCCGCCGAGGAGCCCGAGCAACCACGCCGGCGCCGGGTCGATGATCAGCCGCCTGGCGTTGATCTCGCGGCCGAGCGTGTCGGGCGGACCGACGATGATCTTGTCGATGGTCGAACGCTCGAGGAACACCGAGATGGCCGGCTTCGCGAAGCGCTCGCCGATGGCGCGGTTGACGCGCTTGTAGGCGTTGTTCCAGTCGCGCGCGAGCGCGGCCTCGCCGACCTCGCCGGCGATCGCCGCGTGCGACGCCACCTCGGCGATGTCGCCGCCGCGCTTCACGGCGATGACCGACGCGGCGACGCGCTTGCGATCGTCGGCGATGACGTACGCGGCGAGCGCGCTGTCGTCGGGGACGAGCAGATCGAACGTCCGCTGCAGCGGCTCGTACGCCGGCGCCGGCAGGATGTCGAGCAGGTTGGGCTCGCTCCACACGCCGCGCGTGCTCCGCGACTTCAGCGCGCGCAGGAGCGCGAGCCCCTGCGCCGCCATGTCCTGATCGATCGTGAGCTGCGGCTCGACCTCGGCGGCGATCGACGCGATCGCTCCGACCTCGAGCACGATCACGGCGCCGACATCGAGCCGCTTCGCGCACTCGCGCAGGTTGGCCTGCGTCGGCGGCAACGTGAGCTGCGCGGGATCGACGGCACCGCGCGCCGCGTGTCCCGCGACCACGAGCTTCAAGACCTTCAGACGATCGTCGTCGAGGATCGCGAGCGCCCAGCGCGGCCGCGTGCGCACCGCCGGCGGCAGCAACACCTCGAACCAGCCCGCCCAGTGGCGCGGCTCGATGTGATGCAGCGCAATGTCGCGGGACAGCATCCAGACAAGAACCTACACCAGAACTTGAATCCCTCAGAGACCCGCGCCACCCTCGCGACCATGAAGAACACTCTCATGCTCGCCAGTGGTCTCGCAGTCTTGGCGCTCGGCGCAGGCACCGCGTTCGCCGGCGGCTCCGAAGGATCCGTGGGCGTCGGCGCGGAGTACCAGCTCCGTGGGCTGGGCGGCCTGTCCGCCAACTACGACATGGGCCAGTTCCACGTCGGAGGTTTCCTCGGATTTGCGGACGATGGTGGCAACGACGACACCGACGTCGATCTCGGTGCTCGCTTCTACTTCCACCTCCATTCGACGGCCATGAGCGACTTCGGCATCGGCGGATCGTTCGGCGTCGGCTTCCGCGGCGATGGAAACCCGGACACCGAGAACGCGACCATCGTGCACATCGAGCCGGGCCTCCAGCTCCGCGCCTTCGTCGCGTCCAACGTGGCGCTCTCGTTCACCGCGGGCATCACGCTCGCGACCGCGGACGACGACGGCCTCGCGATCACCGGCCAGGCCACGGGCGGCGCCGGCGTTCATTATTACTTCTTCTGATCCACCCGCGAGGACCACACCATGAAGACCAAACTCGCGATACTAGGCGGGCTCGCAGCCCTGGCGCTCGGCGCCGGCTCCGCGTCCGCCGGCGGCTCGGAGGGATCGGTCGGCGTCGGCGCGGAGGAGATTTTCAACGTCAACCTCGCCGGCACCACCTTCTCGATCGGCGGGCTCTCCGCCAACTACGACATGGGGCAGTTCCATGTCGGCGGCGTGCTCGGCTTCTTCGACGACGGCGGCAACGACGACACTGACGTGTTCATCGGCGGCCGCTTCTACTACCACCTCCACTCGACGGCGATGTCCGACTTCAGCGTTGGCGCGTCGGCGACGATGGGGTTCCTCGGCGACGGCAATCCCGGCAGCGACAACTCGACCGTGATGTTGCTCGAGCCCGGCTTCCAGATCCGGGCGTTCGTCGCGTCGAACGTGGCGCTGTCGTTCTCGGGCGGCCTGACCCTGGGCTTGCTCGACGCCGACGGCGTGTCGATCGGCGGCCAGGGCACCGGCTCGGCCGGCGTTCACTATTACTTCTTCTGAACGACGAAGAAGCGCACGTCGCGCGCCCGCAACGGGATCGCGACGGCGCCGTCGGTGGCGTGCAGGACGTCGTCGGAGAGTGCGTCTCGCACCGTCGTGTCGGGTGGCACGACGATGCGGGCGGTCGCGTCCTTGTCGCCGGCGTGCTGCACGAAGAGCGCGCGCACGTGCCCGCCGCCGTCGACGAACGTGCTGGCCGTGATGCCGGCGGGGCGCTCGACGTACCACTCGTCCTGCGGCTCGAGCGCGGCGAGGTCCTCGGCGAGCCCGGCGATGTCGTCGACGGAGCCGGGCGCCATGAAGCCGGCGCGGCGCGGAACCGCGGCGTCGTCGACGAGCGGCTCGCCCCACTCGTCGAGTGACGGCGTCTCGGGGCCGATGACGACGACGCGCTTGGCCGCGGCGGCCTCGCCGAGCTTCTTCCAGAGCGCGCGATCGACGCGGTGGAGCGTGGGCGCGACGATCGCGTCGTGCGCCAGCAGCCGCTCGAGCGGTGCGCCCTCGTCGACGATGTCGTAGGGCACCTGCGCGAGCTCGAGCGCGCGCGCGGCGGCGTCGAACCAGCGGCGGTGCAGCGCCGCGGCCGGATCGCGCGCGAGCTCGGCGGAGCCGCCGGGCCCGAGCTGCATCAGCTCGCCCGCGATGGGCGGCAGCGGATCGATGAGCGAGCTGGCGAGCCCGTGGCGCGCGTCGGCGCGCGACAGCACGAGCGCCACGCGCGTGCGACGCCGCAGCGCGGTCCAGTCGATCTCGACGAGCGCGCGCAGGAGCTTCTCGACCGTGCGCGCCGGCGGTCGCGGCCGCGCCTCTTCGTCGAGGAGCCCTCCCATCCAGCGGTCGCGCGTGACGCCCATGTAGAACGAGAAGCCACGCACGCCCCCGCCGAGCAGCGCGAGCGTGACGGCGCGTTGATCGTCGTCGGAGAACGGCGGCGCGTACGGGACGAAGCCGGCGCCGAGCTCGGGCACGATCGGCAGGTGCGAGGTCGAGCCGGTGAGGTGCAGCGCGCGGCGGCGCACCATCCCGAGGTCGCCGGCACCCGCGTAGACGTCGATGCCGACCGGCCCGCCGATCGCGCGCTCGAGCCGCGGCAGATCGGTGAACCACGGCTCGCCCGGCGGCAAGTTGCCGAAGCGCGCGATGCCGCGCAGCCCGGCGTCGTCCAGCCCGGTGTTGAAGCGGCCGAGCGCGTCGGCGAGCTGCTCGTCCTTCCAGCGCACCCAGTGAGCGCACGTGCCTTCGTCTTCCTGCGCCCAGCGCCGCGGCGGATCCTCGCCCTCACCGGGGCCGGCCTTCCACGCCGCGATGGCGTCGGGGTGATAGTCGTGATCGAACGCGCCGAGCCGGAAGAACATCTGCGGCTCGTTGTCGACCTGCAGCGCGACCACCGGCCCGTCGGGAAAGCGGCGCGGCGACGCGATCTCTCCGACGGCCTCGAACCACGCGGCGACCTCGTCGTGCAGGCGCGCGCTCGCATACGACGGCACCGGGAACGCGCGCGGCGGGGCAGGGAGCCAGACCGGCCCACCGTGTGCGCCGCGCGCCTGAATGTCCGGATCCCGGACGATGCGCTCCGGGAAGCCGAAGAACGTGAGCTCGGCGTTGATGTGCGGCCCGGGCCGCAGCGCCGCGACGAGGCCGGCGGCCTGCACCTCGTCGAGCCACGCTCCCAGATCGCGGTTGCCGCTCCAGTCGAAGCCGCTGCCGTCGGCCTTCTCGTGCACGCCCCACGGGACGTACGACTCGACGACCCGGATGCCGAGCGCGGCCAGCCCGTCGAGCGCCGTACGCCACAGCGCGCGCGGCGTGCGCCAGTAGTGCATCGCGGCGCCGTAGAACGGGACGCGCCGCTCGCCGCTCGGCTCGGCGGCGCCGAGCACTAGCCCGCGGTCGTCGAACCAGGTGCGGCGACGTTCTTCCACGTGCGGTCCTCGAGGATGAAGCGGCTCGGCCCGACGGCGAGCGGGTGATCGTCCGGCATCGGTGCGCTGTCGCCCGTGCCCGCCGACAGGTACTCCGGGTCCCAGGGCAGGAGCAGCGCGAAGCCGCCCGGCATCGCCGGCATCGGCGCCATGCGCGGAATGATCGGGTGCATGTGCGACGCGCGCATCTGCGCCATCGCGTGCAGCTCGTCGAGCGTCGTGGCCGTCGCGATCTCCCAGAGCGTGCGCACCTGCGGCGGCGGCAGCGCGAGGTCCTGGGCGCGCGCGAGCGCGGCGGCGGGCGTGAGCCAGATCTCGTCGACCGTCTCGCGCGCATCGAAGCTCGGCGCTTGCCCCTCGGGCAGCGCGGCGACGAAGAAGCGCGCGCTGAAGCGCTTGGGCTCGATCGACGGCGTGATCCAGTGCGCGAAGTACGTGAGCGCGTCGGCGTCGAGCGCGAGCCCGGCCTCGGCGAGGAGCGCGGGCAGCGGCTCGCCGTCGAGCGTGCGCGTGCGCAGCGCGATCGCCTGCTCGCGCGCCACCGGCGTGGTGGCGAGGAGCACGCCCGCTTCCTCGAACAGCTCGCGCGCGGCGGTGACGCGCAGATCGTCCTCACCCTCGTCGCGCGCACCGCCGGGGAACACGAACGCGCCGCCCATGAACGAGGCGTTCTTGCGGCGACGCAGCAGGAACACCTCGAGCCCTGCGCCGCCGGTGACCGGGCGAACGAGGATCACGGTGGCGGCGTCGCGGATCACGCATCGCTCGTACCACGCCGCGATGCGCTCGTGTTACGCCCGGACGGTGAGCCGGCCTTTCGTCTCCTTGCTGGCGCTCGCGGCGCTCGCGGCGCTCGTCCCGTCGGTGTCGGCGTGCAAGGGCGGCTCGAAGCGCAAGCCCGCGACCGCGCAGGACGGCGGCGCGGTCGTCTCCGATGCGGGAGCTGCGAGCGTGGACGCACCGTCCGCTCCCGCGGTCGACCTGAGCTTCGTTCGCGGCACGATCGTCTCGGCGGCCGAGCGTGATGACCGCGTCGTTCCCCTGCACCTCGACGTCGCGACCGGCGCGTGGACGCCGCTCGGCTCGTCGTCGAAGTCGAGCCTGTTCCCGACCGGCCACGTCGTACGCGGCGCGATGCTCGCCATCGCCACCGAGGGCGAGACCCAGGCCGATCACGTCGAACAGCTCGCGCTCGTGCGCGGCGCCGTGATCGAGCTGTTCGGCCCCCGCGCCGGCGCCGTGCGGAATCCCACCGTCTCGGCCGCGGGCGACGTGATCGTCGTCGAGACCAGCGAGAACAACTTCCGCGACCTCTACAAGATCGACGACGCCGGAAAATCCTCGCGCCTCACCGACAACCGCGAAGGCAACTTCGAGCCCTCGCTCTCGGGCGACGGCCATGCGGTCGCCTTCTCGTCCTCACGCGATGGCGACGCCGAGATCTATCGCGTCCCGATGAAGGGCGGCCCCGCGACGCGCCTCACCGCGTTCCACAAGGACGACTGGTCGCCGCTCTGGTCGCCCACGAGCGACATGATCGCCTTCCTGAGCGATCGCGAAGGCCCGCCGCGCCTCTTCCTCATGGCCGCCGACGGCACCGGCCAGCGCCGCGCGACGAGCGAGACCGACGTCGACGTCGCCGAGGACCTACCGCGCTGGTCCCCCGACGGCACCCAGCTCGCCTTCGTGCGCGGCGGCGGCCTCCACCAGTCACTCCTCATCCTCGACGTCGCCACCGGCACGACCCGCACCCTCACCCCCGACCTCTTCACCGACAGCGACTTCGCCTGGTCCCCCGACGGCGCCCACCTCGTCGCCATCCGCACCGACGTCCACGTCGTCCGCTCCATGCCCGTCGGCGACGTCGTGATCATCGCGGCGAAGGACGGCGCGGTCGTCGCGAAGCTCGGCACCGCCGCCGGCGTTCGCTTCGTCCGCTGGCTCCCCTAGTCCGAGCCGACGCGGGTGTCGCGCCACCCCTGGGTATCCGCCGACCCGGGCACGACTCCTAGCGAGCGCTGGTAACTGCGCACGATCCGGTCCGCGCGCGCCGGCACGTCGCTCGCAATCTCCGTCGCGCATGCGTCGTGACGGTTTCGGTCTCGGTCTCGGTCTCCCGCTTGGGCTCGCGCTCTCGCTGGCCGCGTGTGTCGCGGCTCCCGCCACCGACGACGGTGCGGGTACCGACCGCGACGCCAATGCCGACGCCGATGTCGCGCTCTGCGATGCGATCAGCACGTATCGCGTCGACCACGATCTGCCTGCGGTTCCCGTCTCCGCCGCGCTCATGACCGTGGCCCGCTATCACGCCGAAGACCTCGCCTCCAACGGCACCGGCGGCGCGAGCTGCAACCTCCACAGCTGGACCCGCGACGATGCGCGCTGGACCGGCTGCTGCTACACCGACGACAACGCGCAGGCCGCGTGCATGTGGAACAAGCCGCGCGAGATCGCGAGCTACGCCGCGCCCGGCGTCGAGATCGCCGCGCACGCGGGCTCGTACATCACGCCATCCCGCGCGGTCTCCGCGTGGCACGCCAGCGAGCACCACCGCATCGTCCTCACCAACGACGCCGACTTCGCCGACGCCACCTGGCGCGCCATGGGCTGCGCCGTCGAATCCGGCTACGCCGTCGTCTGGTTCGGCGAGCTCGCCGCGCCCTGACTCACTCCGCGACGAGGATCTGCCGCGTCACCATGTCGTCGAGGCACTCGGTCGCGTCTCGCGCGGCCGTCTCCCGATCGATCTCGTACTCCGTGCACAGCGCCGTCGCCGCGTCATCCGCGGACAAGCCGTTCGCCGCGAGGACCCACAGCTGCGTCGCCGCACCGTTGAGTGTGTGCAGCTTGTTGTCGTCGGGCGTCACGATGAACGCTTGC
>DATLEB010000141.1:0-68384 GCA_035525615.1 Kofleriaceae bacterium
AGAGCCAGAACCAGAACCAGAGCCAGAGCCAGAACCAGAACCAGAACCAGAGCCAGAACGAGAGGCCGAAACCGAAACCGAAACCGAAACCGAAACCGAAACCGAAACCGAAACCGAAACCGAAACCGAAACCGAAACCGAAACCGAAACCGAAACCGAAACCGAACCCCGGCGCCTCGCCGCCCGAAACGCAAAAACGCCCGCCAACCGGCGGGCGTCTCGAACATCCAGACCGAGCGACTCAGCGCTTCGAGAACTGGAACCGGGCGCGAGCAGCGCGCTGACCGTACTTCTTGCGCTCCTTCTTGCGCGGGTCGCGGGTCACGTACCCGACGGCCTTGAGCTTGGGACGGAGCTCGCTGTCGATCTTCATCAGGCAGCGCGTGATGCCGTGGCGGACGGCGCCCGCCTGCGACTGGATGCCGCCGCCGGCAACGGTCGCGTGCACGTCGTACTGACCGATGAGGCCGACCTCCTCGAAGGGCTGGCGGATCACCATCAGCGCGGTCGCGCGACGGAAGTACTCTTCGTCCTGGCGCTCGTTGATGACGAACGCGCCGCCGCCGGGGACGAGCCAGACGCGGGCAACGGCGGTCTTGCGGCGGCCGGTGGAGTAGATCTTGGTGGTCGCAGTAGCCATGGGCTCTCGCTTCTTCCCGGATGGGGGTTTGGGGGGCCTGTCCGGGTCCCCCAACGAAAATGACTCAGATCGCCAGAGGGCGGGGCTTCTGCGCGGTGTGATCGTGCGCAGCGCCGCGGTAGATCTTCAGCTTCTTGATGATGCGGCGGCCGAGCGGGCCCTTGGGCAGCATGCCCCACACGGCCTGGCGGATCGCGCGCTCGGGATCGTCGGCGAGGACGTGCTTGGCCAGCTTCCGCTGGAGACCGCCCGGATACAGCGTGTGGCGGTAGTAGATCTTGGTGTCCGGCTTGTTGCCCGTGAGATGGGCGCCGCCGGCGTTGATGACGACCACAAAATCACCCATGTCGACGTTGGGCGTGTAGGTCGGCTTGTGCTTGCCGCGGAGCACCATCGCGATCTTGGTGGCGGCGCGACCCAGGGTCTGGCCCTGGAGATCAACGACGTACCACTCGCGCTGGGCCTCGCCGGCTTCCTTGGTGAGCCAGAAGCTCTTCTGCGTCTGCGTCATGGGTCAGATTCCGTGGATGCATCCGCCGGAGGGACCCGGCAGGAAGGCGGATGGTCTACAGGCTCTGGGGGGCAGAGTCAAGCTGCATGGGAGGACGACGCGGTGCCGTAACCCGTGGTAACACGCGGGGGTGGCTCGGATCGGCTTCGTGCTCAAGCCCGACGCATCGGAGGCCGGGCCGCTCCTGACCGAGCTGGTCGCCTGGCTCGTCAGCGAAGGCCACGGCGCCGTCGTCACCGGCGAGGACCGAGTCACCCCGCAAGGGGCCGAGATCGTTCCCGAAGCGCGCCTGGGCAAGCTCGACCTGCTGGTCGTGCTCGGAGGCGACGGCACGATGTTGCGCGCAAGTCGCGCGGTGGCTGACACCGGCACGCCGGTCCTCGGGGTCAACCTCGGGCAGCTCGGGTTCCTGGCGGGCTTCGCGCCCGCCGAGGCGCGGATGGCCCTCGAGCAGGCGCTGGCGGGGCAGCTGCGCATCGAGGATCGCAGCCGGCTCGCCGTCGCGCTGCGCCGAGCCAACGGCGACGTGCTAGAGCGGACCGCGCTCAACGACGCGGTCGTGCACCAGGGCGCGATGGCGCGCATCGTCCACGCGCTGGCGTGGATCGACGACGCGTTCGTGGCGGAGTACCGCGCCGACGGGCTCATCGCGTCCACGCCGACCGGATCCACCGCCTACAACATGGCGGCGGGCGGCCCCATCCTCATCCCCGGCGCCGCCGGCATGACGCTCACGCCGATCTGCGCCCACTCGCTGACCAACCGTCCGCTCGTGTGCCCGGCGGCGTCGATCATCCAGCTCGAGCTCGGCCACGGCTCGCGCGACGTCGTGCTCACCGTCGACGGACAGTGGGCCGTGCCGTTCGCGCCCGGCGACAGGGTCGAGATCACGAGCGCGCCCCGGCCGCTGCGCCTCTACACCGGACCGAAGAGCTACTTCGACGTCATGCGCGAGAAGCTCCACTGGGGCCTGCGCGGCGCGCGATAGCGGTAGCGACGCTGCTAGCGCTGCACGCCGGCCATGTACGTGGCGCGATCGAGCGCCATGCGCAGCTCGAACGGCATGAGCATCGCGTCGCTGCGGGGGCCGCCCTGCTCCACCCAGTCGATCGCGTCGACGAGCGTGGCGAGGTCGAGATCCTCGGCGGTGATGGTGCGGCGGGCGACGCGGATGGTGAGCTTGCCGCGGCCGTCGATCGTGACCTTCATCGGGCGGTCGACGCCCATCACCTGGTACGGCGCCACGTCGAACGTCGCGCGGAAGCTCGCGCGCTCGGCGAGCCGGCGGTCGCGGTAGTGCATGACGGCGTCGTCGATGAACGCGTCGAGCGCCGCCTGCGCCGGCGATTCGCCGACGCGGCGCTCGGGCGCGTCGCGGCCGCCCCAGTGGACGACGACGAAGCTCGACGAGTAGCCGTAGGAGCCGTCCTCCGACGCGGGACGCTCGCAGCTGAGCGCGGCGGCGGCGTGGAGCGCGGCGATCTGCGTGGGCGTCAGGTGCAGCGGACGCGGCAGGAGACCGCCGCCCGACCAGCTCGCGTCGCCGTCGGCGTCGAGGGTGATGGTGTCGCGCGTGGAATCGCCGGTGCAGCCGCTCGTGCCCGCCTCGAGCGTCAGGGTCCAGTTGGGGCGGCGGAGGTAGTCGTCGAGCAGCGAGAGGCAGGTGCCGCCGGTGCCGGTGAGGTACGCGGCGTCCGTGGTCATCGGGACGAGCGCGACCGGGTGGCGATCCCGGGGCACGACGAAGGGCTCGGGGGCCGGCCAGACGTGGACGACGTAGCCGACGCCGCCGGCGAGCGCGCCGGCGGTGGCGAGGGGCAGGAGCAGGCTGCGGAGACGGCGGCGGCGAGGAGGCAGGACCGGGCCCATGTGGAGATCGACACGGCGGCCGTGTGCAGGTTTCGGGACTGAACTTTTGCGCAGTGTCAGCCGGAAGCTGTAGAAACGACTGGTGCTGCGCTACCTGAGGGTCACCAATTTCGCGATCCTGAGCGATGTCACCGTCGAGCTGGGTGAGGGCCTGGCCGTGCTCACCGGCGAGACCGGGGCCGGCAAGTCCCTCATCGTCGAGGCGGTCAACCTGCTCCGCGGCGGGCGGGCCTCGGCGGACATCCCCCGGGCCGGCGCGGCCGAGGCCGTGGTGGAGGCGATCTTCGAGATCCCGGACGATCTCCGGGGGCGCATCCGCGGAGTGCTGACGGCCGCAGGCCTACCGTTGGCGGGAGACGACGACACCGCCACCGAGGTCGCCGACGTGGTCGTGCGCCGCGTGATCCAGCGCGGCGGGAAGTCACGGACCTACGTGAACGGCGCGCTCACGACGGCCGGGCGGCTCGCCGAGCTGGGCGCGCTCCTGGTCGATCTCTCGGGGCAGCACCAGCATCAGGGCCTGGTCGATCCCGCGCGGCACCGCGAGATCCTGGACGCGTTCGCGGGCGAGCCCGCCGTGGTGGCCGAGATGACGGCGGCGTGGGGCGAGCTCGCGGAGATCGATCGCCAGCGCGCCGAGCTGAACGGCGACGAGCGCGCGCGCGCCGATCGCGCCGACTACCTGCGCTTCCAGGTCGACGAGCTCGACGCGGCGGCGCCCGAGGCCGACGAGGACGCGCGGCTGGCGGCGGAGCGGACGCGGCTCGGCGCGGTCGAGGAGCTGGGCACGGGCGCGCGCACGGCGATGAGCGCGATCTGCGGCGACGACACGGGCTCGGGCGATGCCGAGGGCGCCGTCGACAAGCTGGCGATCGCGGCGCGCGAGCTCGACCGGATCGCGCGCGTCGACGCGACGCTCGAGCCGACGCTGCGCCAGCTCCAGGAGGCGCGCGTCCTCGCCGACGACGCGGCGAGCGAGCTGCGCCGCTACGCCGACCGGCTCGAGGGCGATCCCGAGCGGCTGGCGTGGCTCGACGATCGCCTCGAGACGCTGCGCCGGCTGTGCCGCAAGCACGGCGGCTCGCTCGCCGACGTGATGGTGCGCGGGCTCGAGCTGCGCGCCGAGCTCGACGGCCTCACGAACCGCGAGACGCGTATGGGCGAGCTCGACGCCGCGCGCACCAAGGCGCTGGCCCGCGCCGAACGCGCCGCGGCCGCGACGACGCAGAGCCGCACGCGCGCGGCCAAGCGCCTCGAGCGCGAGGTCGCGAAGGCGCTCGGCCAGCTCGGCATGGGCGCGGCGCGCCTCGAGGTCCGGATCGATGCGCGTCGGGATCAGAAATTGGGGCCGCACGGCGCCGACGACGTGGAGCTCATGCTCTCGGCCAACAAGGGCGAGGAGCGGCGGCCGCTGGCGCGCGTCGCGTCGGGCGGCGAGCTGTCGCGCATCATGCTGGCGCTCAAGCTCGCGCTACGCCGGGCAGACGAGGTGGCGACCTACGTCTTCGACGAGGTCGACTCCGGCATCGGCGGCGCCACCGCGCAGGCGGTGGGCGCGCTCATCCGCGCCGTCGCCGATCATCGCCAGGTCCTGTGCGTCACGCACCTGCCGCAGATCGCGGCGTACGCCGACGCGCACTACCACGTCGAGAAGGTCGAGGTCGGCGGCCGCACCGAGACGCTCGTGAAGCGGCTCAACGCCGCCGCACGCAAGGACGAGCTGGCGCGCATGCTCGGCGGCGCCGCCACCGCGCGCGCACGCGCGCACGCGGCCGAGCTGCTCGACGTCACGAAGCGAGGTCGAGACGAATCACAGGTGCGCCGGCGCCGGTCGGATTCGCCACACGCTGGATCGTGACCTTCTCGTCGGCGGCCCGGCCGACGGTCTCGCCGGTCGGCAGCATCTTCTCGCGGTCGGTGAGCAGCCAGCGCACCATCGTGAAGACGAAGTCGAGCGCGCCCTTCCCGCGGATCGGGCACGTCACGTACAGCTCCTCGCGGCCGTAGCGCGACATGCCGTGCGAGAGGAACGACATCCGCTCCTCCGACTCGCGCGCCGCCGTGATGTCGACGGCGATCTCGGGCGGCAGCTCGCCCTGCTCCGCTCCTAGCCGCGCCAGGTCGGCGAAGAGCTTCGCCTTGTGGAAGACGACGCCGTGCGCGAGCATCGCGCCGACCGCGGGCGCGTTGTCGATCACCGTCGACGTGAGCGCCGCCATGAGCGTGTCGCGCGTCATCTCGTCGCCCTGGAGCCCCATCGCGGTGACCATGCAGTGCGCAGGCGCGGCCGCCGCCTCGTCCGGTGACACCGACGTCGGCCCGGTCGCCATCTGCGGCGCATCGGGATGCGGCGCGTTCATCAGCGCGACGAAGAAGAGCCCGCCGCTCGCGATCTCGAACGAGAGGATCCCCTCCTCGCTCTTGCCGTTCGTGAGCTCGATGCCGAGCCGCTTCGCCGACGCCGCCACCGCCGCGGCCTCGGGAAACACGGACTCACCGAGCAACACGAACGCCAGGTCGGCCATGCCGCATCGTACTCGCGTCGCGCGCGCGACGGCGTCAGTTGAGCCAGAACAGATAGCGGAGCTTGCGCTCCATCGTGTCCTCGTTGCGGTCGAGCTGCTGCTTCATGGCGTTCAGGCGGCCGACCAGCGGGGACGGCTTCATGCGCGTGGCGTAGCCCTTGCCGAGGAGTCCACGCAGGACCTTCTCGACGTCCTTGGGATTGTCTCCGTCGACGCCGCGGATCTCGATGACGATGTCGCTCGGCTCGGCGAGCATCTTGCCGAGATCGACGTACGCGTCGGGGACGAGGCGCTCGAGATCGTCGTCGACGAGGCGCGCGACCTCGCGCATCGAGATGCCCTCGTCGCCGCGCAGGAGGTGCCGCACGTCGCGCGTCACCGCCGACCACGTCGCGTAGAGCTGGTCGTCGACCGCGAGCGGGACCGCGAAGCTCTTCTGGCGCGGGTTCGGCACCCACTCGCGGTCGTCGTCGGTCTCGGCGAGGTACGCGGCGCGGCAGCGATCGGCGAAATCCACGCCGCGCAGGATGTGCTCGCGCGCTCGCTTCACGCGCGCCGCGTCGTTGACGCGGATGACGAGGCGCTCGGGCTCGCCGCGGAACAGCTGGTCGAGCTCCGACCACTTGTACGCGAGGACGAGCTCCACGCCGGCGCGCTGGAACGACAGCATCGCGCGCGCCCACTCGGCGTCGCCGGTGTCGAAGCGGAAGGTCGGTCGCCGGCGCGGGTCGCCCTCGGGCAGCTCCTCGCCGTTGCCGTCGTACTCGATCTCGAACATGCGGCGGTCGCCGTCGTCGATCTCGCCCGAGTGGTTCCAGTCGTGCTCCCAGCAGGCGAGGCACAGCTCGAGCGAGAAGCCCGGATCGGCGGCCACCACGGCCAGGTCGCGATCGATCGCGTCGAGGCGGTCGATGAACGTCTGCCACGCCTGGCGGCCGGCGACGTGATCGATGGCGTGCAGCGCGTCCGACTCCTCGAGGATGCGGCCGAGCTCGTGCACCATCTCGGAGCCGGCCTGCTGATAACCGGCGATGGCGCGCACCGCCGCCGCTTGCGCGTTGCGCGGATCGAGCGCGAGCGCCGCCGTCGCCTCCTTCGCGGCCGCGTCGAACGTGCCGGCCTGGAGCGCGGTCACGGCCGGCGCGCTGTCGGTGCCACGCTGCTCCGGCGTTCGCGGCGGCGGTCCCTTGTCGCCCGAGCACGCGCCGAGCGATCCCGCGAGCACCGCGACCGTGGCACTGATGAGGATTGTTCTCACGGGTGTGAACGTACGCTCGCGGCCCGGCAAGCGCCGGCGCGTTCACGGCTTCTTCACGTGTGAGGGCTGCCGACCGCGGGCCTCGAACGCCGCGCGCAGCTGGCAGCGGCTGTTGGTCCCTGTGCGGTGCGCAGGGCGGTGCGCGAAGGGCACGCTCCGACCATGCAGCGTCGCACCTTCCTCCGAGCGGCCGGCGCCGCAAGTGCAGCGGTCGTGGCGGGGCGGTGGTTCCAGGGCACGAGCTGGGCCGAGCCGTTCGGCGAGGCCCCGCCGAGCGCGGCCTCGGTGATGCTGCCGCCCGCGCGTCAAGCCAAGCGCGTGCTCGAGGTCTTCCTCTACGGCGGGCTCTCGCCCTGGGAGACGCTCTACCTGGTTCGCAACTACGGGCGGCCCACCGACCCGATGTACGCCAACCAGCAGTACTACACGTTCGACTTCGCCGGCACCGGCGGGACGCGCACCGCGATGACCGCGTGCGGGTTCGCGGCCGGCGCCGAGATCGGGCAGGCGTTCGCGCGCGACGCGCTCGGCGTCGACGTCGAGCTCGGCCCGTTCGCGCGCCGCCTGTGGATGCGACCGGACGTCACCGATCGTATGCGCCTCATCGTGCAGCGCCACAAGCTCGAGCCGCACGAGGCCGCGGTGCCGCAGGCGCTCACGGGTCGACCGGTCGGGCAGCCGGCGGCGGCGGGCCTGGGCGCCCACGTGCAGCGCTTTCGCCTCGATCGCGATCCCGGCGATCGCCCGGCGCCGTGGTCGTACGTGTTCGCCACCGGCGGCGTCGCCGGCGACAACGTGTCGGCGGCGGCCGCGACGGGCGTGCACCCCGGCGGCGCGCGCCCGCTCCTCATCAAGATCGACAACGCCGACCGGTTCGCCGCGATGCTCGGTCGCACCGAGGTGCGCGGCGCCGGCGACGCGGCGCAGTACGACGCGCTCATGCGCACGTACGTCGACGCGTACGCGAAGCGCCTGCGCTGGAAGGGCGAGGGCGACCCGGTGCGCTCGCGCCGCTTCGCCGATCTCGCGATCGCGTCCGGCACGGTCGCCAAGTCCGACGCGATCGCCAGCGTGCTCGAGCCGCGTCTGTTCACCAGCCGCGCCGGCACCGCGTGCATGGAGTCGCGCACGCGCGACATCCCCGGCATGAGCCTCGAGGCGGCGCGGCACCTGCTCACGCATCCGTCGCAGCCGGCGACGTACGTGTGCGTGAGCGACACCGGCCTCTACGAGGCGTCGGGCGGCGGCGGGTACGACACCCACGACGACAACGCCAAGGACACCGCGCGCAACTTCGACAACTGCCTGCGCTCGCTGCTCGCGATCATCAACGCGCCCGGCGAGAACGATCCGACCAAGCTGTCGCTCGACGACACCCTCATCATCCTCAACACCGAGTTCGGCCGCACGCCGTGGGAGCAGGACCGGAGCGAGAACGGCCGCAACCATCATCCGTACGGCTACGTGACGGCGATGATCGGCGCGACCATCACGAGCGCCGAGAAGGGCATCTACGGCGCCATCGGGCCCGACGGCCGCGCCACCACCGCGGCCACGCCCTCGGAGAATCGCATCGCGGCGCTGCTCTCGATGGGCATCTGGCCGTTCTCGCCGGAGGCGTTCGCGGTGTCCGACGTGACCGGCGCGACCTCCGAGGAGGACGCGGCCTCAAAAGCCACGGCGCGCGTCCTGGGGGTGCAGCTGTGAGGCCCGGCCGCGAGGAGTGGGGCCGCGAGCGACGCGAGCCCGGGGTAGCGCCCACGACGAAGCGGCGCGAGCGCCATGGGCGCGAGCAGGGCCGAACAAACAACGCTGTGAGGGGGCTGGCGCTCGCGAGCGCGATCCTTCTCGCCGCGCTGCCCGCGTGCAGCGGCTGCGACGGGGACGGCGCGGGCGACGACGGGCCCGGCCCCGACTCGACGTTCGATCAATGCAAGAGCGAGCCCGGCGCGTTCGTGCGCGACGCGATGCTCGCTATCCTCGGGCGCCGCCCGGCATCGCAGCACGAGGTCGACGCGTACGTCGCGCTGTACGAGCAGGTCGCCGCCGCGCGCGCGGCCGGCTCGTCCGAGGCCGACCCGCGCGAGGTCGTGGCGCGTGCGCTCCTCGCGCGCCCCGAGAAGCTCGAGCGCTGGACCGTGCACGTCATGGACGTGCTGCGCGTCCCGCGCATCGAGTCGCAGCGGATGGGCGCCTGCTACGGCGTCGCCAACGAGGCGACGGTGAGCGAGGGCATCGCCACGTACGTGCGCGACAACGCCGCCACCGCCGGCAGCGGCGGTCAAGCGTTCACCATGCTCGACCTCGTGAAGAGCGCGATCGCGCTCGACGATCTGTCGCCGATCTATCGCGGCCATCTCTTCGCGCTGGTCGCGCACGAGATCCCTGCGGCGAACGTGCCCGACGTCGAGGCCGAGCTCGCGCGCCGCGAGGACTTCGGCAACACGTTCGATCAGACGTACCTGAACCGCGACATCGTGTGCCTCGGCTGCCACAACAGCCAGGGCGCCGTCACGGACCGCGAGGAGCCGGCGCTCGATCGCCACTGGCCGCTGGCCGGTCACGTCGACGCCGCCGTCTACGGCATGTCGACCGGCATCGACGCCGAGCGCGCGCACGCGCCGTTCCGCTTCGACGGCTTCGTCGTGCGCCAGAACGGGCGCACGCCGTGGGGCATGGCGACGTCGTGCGGGCGCTTCACCACGTCCGCGGTCACCGACGACATCGCGATGATCGACGGCTACTTCGCGAGCCTGCGCGGCAAGCGCCTCACCGCGTTCGATCTCGAGGCGGCGCTCGGGCGCGGCTTCGAGGCGATCCGCGGCACCGGGCTGGTCGTCGACGGCGAGGGCGCGGTCGCCGATCCTGACGCGGCGTTCGCGTACATGGTCGCCACCAGCATCACGGAAGGCGTGTGGCGCGAGGCCGTGGGCTCGCCGCTCACGATCGCGAACTACTTCCCGCGCAACGAGGCGATGCGCGACCAGCTGCAGCGCATCACCGATCGCTTCGTGCAGAACGGCTACTCGCTCGACGAGCTGCTGGTCGCGATCGTGACCAGCGACTACTTCAGTCGCCTGCCGCCGGAGGCGGGCTGCGGCCCCGCCCCGTACACCTACCCGGCGGTGTTCGATCCGTGGGTGATCGACGACGCCGACGAGCAGCGCCACGGCAACGGCCCCGGCGACGCGGTGGCGGCGGTGTCGCCGCGCACGCTCATCACGGCGGCGTACGCCGGCCTCGAGTGGTCGAAGGCGGTGAGCGAGCAGTTCCCGATGGACGAGGAGGCGTGCGAGGGCGAGTCGTGCCAGTCGCTGGCCGCGCAGTGCCAGTTCGGGTCGTGCTGCGAGACGTACGCGGTGCAGTGCCAGGGCGAGCCGGCCACGCTCGATCCCGAGGAGCTGGGCTTCCAGCGCGGCATCGGCGCGTTCATCAAGAACGGCGAGCGCGGCTTCCGCGGCCTCGACTTCCAGGCGCGCCTGGCCTGGGAGGACCGCTTCGGCGCGTGCGCCAAGCCGATGCGCGTGACCGGGCCCGACCTCGTCGACCGCGCCCTCGAGGCCGGCGCGATGACCGACGGCGCGACGGTGGGCGACGTCATCAACATCGTCAAGGACCGCCTGGTCGGCGAGCCCGTCGACTCCAGCGGCGAGGAGGCGGCGGCGATCGCGGCGCTCGTCGGACAACCGCTCGACGCTCCGGCGGCGATGCTGACCGCGCCGGCCTTGCGCCGCTTCTGCGGCGTCCTCATGTCGTCGCCGCAGTTCGTGCTGGGCGGCCTCGCGGGTCGCGGCGGCGCGGCCGGGCGCATCACGCTCGCCGGCGACGGCTTCGACGACGCGTGCGCGAAGATCGCGGCGGCGGCCATCCCGGGCTGGACCGTGACGTGCGCGACCGGCGCGCTGACGGCGACGGCTACGCCCGCGCCGTAGTCCTGAGCGTGTAGCGCGCGGCGTGCTCGGACCGCACCTCTCGGGTGTGAGGATCGAGCAGCCACGCCATGCACAGGCGCTGCGGCACGGGGATGACGGCGGGCTGCCGGTACGTGCCGAACGCGAGGTCCCAGAGCGGCGACGTCACGCCGTGGTTGGCGCGGCCGTCGACGAAGTGATGATGGAAGTGGTGGCGGCGCGCCCAGCGGCCGTAGGGGCCGATGCCGGCGTGCGTGTGCTCGCGACGGTGCAGCACCTCGTACGCGGCGTAGAACGCGACGAAGCCGGCGACCCACGCGGCGCCGTACACGCCGGCGAGGAGCACGGCGGGGACGCCCATGATCGTGGAGACGACCACGGCGAAGATCGCCTTCTTCCAGCTCGCCGCGAAGTAGTCGCCCTCGACGTGATGGCGCAGGTGTTCCTTGCCGAACGGGTTGCCGCGGAAGCGGCGGTCGTGTCCGAGCCAGCGATGGATGACGTACTCGAGGAACGACCAGGTGAAGGCACCGAGGAGGATGGAGAGGAGGATGGAGAGGAGGATCATGACAGTCCCTTCAGGCTGCGAGGATGAGCGCCCCAGCCGACGAGCAACGCGCGCGTGCCGGCGGTGACCAGGTGATCGAGATCGACGCCGCCCGGCCCCGCCGGCGCATGGCGCAAGAGCTTGGGGAGCAGGAGCACGCCGTGGATCGTGGTGAAGAGGAGGAGCGTGCGCGTGGCGGCGTCGCCCGGGGCGAGCAGGCCGGCGCTCACCGCGTCGCCGAGCGCCTGCGCCAGCGGCTGTAGCGCGGCGACCGCGGCGGCCTGGACCGCCAGGGCATGCGACTTCTCCGCCAGCAACACGCGCGGCTCGGCCATCGCCATCGCGAGCAGACCGAAGCGGTGCGGCTCGCGCCGCGCGAACGCGCGATACGCGGCGACCAGCGCGCCCACCCGCGCGAGGGGGGAGGTGCGCGCGTTCGCGTCCGCCACCGCCTCGCCCAGCGCCACGCGCACGTCGCCCAGGATCTTCTCGACCATCTTCGCCAGCAGCGCGTCCTTCGAGTCGAAGTAGCGGTAGAGCGCGCCCGGCGTGTAGTCCACGGCATCGGCGAGCCGCGCCATCGAGAGCGCCGCCAGCCCCTCGGCCGCCACCATCTCCGTCGCCGCGTCGAGGATGCGCCCGACGTTGGCGTCGTGACGCCGCGCGCGCGGCGTCCGCTTCGGCGCCGTCTCGACCTGTTCGTGAACCACGAGTACAAAATAAACGTTGTTTACGGTTTGTCAAGCCATCCGTCCGGCTTGACAGACTATCCGTTATAACGGATGGTCTGCAGATGAGCCGTCCCCGTCGCATCGGAGTCGTCGGAGGTGTCGACCGCTGCACCGCGCTCCTCGAGCGCACCGCCGCCGCGCACGGATGCCGGATCGAGCACCACTGCGGGCGCACCAGCGGCCCCAAGTCCGCGGAGCTCGGCGCGCTCGTGAGCCGCTGCGATCTGCTCGTGATCCTCACCGACACGAACAGCCATGGCGCGGTCGGCCTCGCGCGCCGCCTCGCCGTCTCCGCCGGTACCAAACACGTGCTCGCGCGCCGGATCAGCCCGAGCCGCCTCGAGCACCTGATCGCGTCAGAGATGCCCGCGGGGCGGTGACCAGTCGGTCAGCCCGGGCGGGTGCAGCACCGTGTAGCGCGCGATCGATTCGCGCGCGTACGCGATGACGAGGCGATCCTCGAGCTGCGCCGGGAACGCGCCGCGCAGGTGCGCGAACACGCCGTCGGGATTCTTGGTCGTGATCGTGAGATCGACCTGCGTCTTGCCGAGCGTGTACGAGCCGACGTGCCCGAGCCCGCCGACGAGATCCTGCAGCCGCCCGACCAGATCCCAGTCGTCCCGGAACACCGCGTGCTCGGCCGGCGTCAGGTTCGAGATCCAGATCTCGAGCCGGAACGTCTCCACCGCCTCGAGCCGCAGCACGAAGCGCGCGCGCTCCAGCGCGTCGGTGTCGCTCGCCATCCACGTCCAGCCCGATCCGATGAACAGCGCCACCAGCGACTCGTCACCGCGATAGCCGTCGGCCGCGAAGAACGGATTCGGCACCCACGGCAGCCGGGGCAGCGCCGCGCGGATCGCGGCGTCGTGCTCGTCGCTCGTGTCCTCGACGTACCCGCTGGTCACCGCGCCGCCGATCGCACCGAACACGCCGTTCCCGCGCGCGACGAGCGTCTCGCTCACGGCCATCCCGAACAGCGCCTCGCTCACCGCCCCGCCCGGCCACTCCAGCACGTCGTCCTCGAGGATCGCCGGCGGATCGGCGGCCCGCCCGAGCGGCGCGGCCAGCGTCCACACGCCCTGGTTCTCGTGCCACACCGGCACCGCCGCCGGATGCTCGAGCCACTCGCGCCGCGCCGCCAGGAGCTCGAGCGTGATCGCCTCGTCCTGCACCGGCTCGAGCCGCTTGCCCACGAGCCGGTACCACGCGCGCAGCGACTCCGGCAGCTGGTCGCCGAGGTCGCGCTCGACCGCGATGATCTCCGACTCGCTGTTCCCGTCGCCGGTACGGATCGGCGCGGCGTACCAGCGCTCGACGAACTGTCGAAGGCGCTCGGTCCAGTCCATGCCCAACCGTCAGCTGGTCGGCTTCTTGGCGCGCGCCGTACGGCCCGGCGATTTCTTCCCATGGCCATGGCCATGGCCGTGGCCGCGCTTCTGCTTGGCGAGCTTGGCGCGCGCCTTCGCGCTCGAGCCGGACGGCGAATAATCGGTCCAGCGATAGCTGGGCTCGCCCGGCGCGCGGTAGTCGACGTGGATGAACCCGCTGCGCGGGTAGATGCCGATGCCCATGCCGCCGCCGTCCAGCGACTCGGCGTAGGCGTACATGTCCTTGATGCTCACGCCCGTGATGCGGATGTCCATCGCCGACGCGTGGTAGTGCCGGCTCGAGCTGCGCTCGGCGAAACGGAAGCCCGAGACCAGCTCGATCTCCTTGCCGCCGAAGTGATCGCTGATGCGCGAGAGCTGCTCGTAGAGCCTCGGGTCGACGGCGCGGACCTCGCCGGTGCGCTTGCAGCGGAAGATCTCGTCGAGCTTGCCCAGCGCTTCCTCGTCGTAGGTCCCGTCCGCCTTGTAGATGTTGACGGTGACGGTCTCGCGCAGGTTCTCGGCGCGGACGGTCAGCTGGCCGGTCGCGGCCGGCAGCTCCTCGGTGCGGAGCGTGCTCTTGGCGACGCCGTGCCCCTGGAACTCCTTCACGAACGAGCAGCGCCGCTTCGACTTCTTCCCCGACCCCTTGGTCTCGCAGAGCTTGACCTTCTTCCCCTTCCCCTTCCCCTTCGCCTTCTTCTTGCTCGTCTTGCTCGTCCTCGCCTCGGCGACGCCATCACCGAGCAACGATGGCGTAACGCTCGTAACACCGAGCGTCAGCGCACAGACCAGGAGCAAGCGGCGGAACATCACGAGGGGGTCAGGCTAGTCCGAGCCAACCCCTCGGATCAAGAAAGATTCACCCCGCCTTGCATCGGTCCGACCAGCTCGATGCCGATCTGCTTGGCCACATCGAAGATGCGATCGTCTCGATAGAACTCGCCGTAGCAGATGCGAACCACGCCCGCGTTCGCGCTCTGCTTGAAGCAGTTCCAGCACGGCGACGCCGTGACGTAGAGCGTGGCCCCGTCGATCATCACGCCGTTGCGCGCGGCCTGGATGATGGCGTTGGCCTCGGCGTGGATGGTCGCCACGCAGTGCCCGTCCTGCATCATGTGCCCGACGTCGGAGCAGTGGGGCATCCCGCGGATCGAGCCGTTGTAGCCCGTCGACAGGATGGTCTTGTTCCGCACGATGACCGAGCCCACGTACTTGCGCGGGCACGTCGACCGCGTCGCCACCACCTGGGCGATGCTCATGAAGTAGTCATCC
Organism: Kofleriaceae bacterium; assembly: GCA_035525615.1. Lineage (GTDB taxonomy): Bacteria > Myxococcota_A > Polyangia > Haliangiales > Haliangiaceae > UBA2376. The sequence goes on from DATLEB010000141.1 coordinate 14,635, forward strand.
CACGACGCGCGCGGCCGCACCTCTTCGCTCATGCCCGCAGGCTAGCGCGCAGGTCCGACGTCGCGTCGCTCGATCATCACGAGCGGCGGCATTCCACCGGCGCGCAGGACACTGACGAGGTCGTGCGCCTCTTTCTCCAGCTCCTTCGGATCGCCCTCTCCCAGCGTGATCTGGATGCGGCCGCCCGGGATCCGCGACTGCACCACCGGCGCCGAGACCACGCGCCCGTCGAGCACGATGGCCAGCTTGCCGCCGATCGCGGCCTCGGTGGCGTCGGAGAACCGCACGCGCCCGGCGTCGCTCAGGTCGACCTGCACGATCGGCCGCAGCGTCTGTGCGTCGTACGTCGCCTCGGCCTTGGCGACGTCGGCGCCACCGACGATGCTCGCCTTCTCGACCAGGTACGTGCGCCAGCGCATCCCGGCGCGCTCGTACACCACGCGCCGCTCGCCCAGCTCTGCGGCCCGCGGTCCCTTGGCCTGCACCCACGCCTCGAGCCGCGCGCGGTCACCGGAGGAGACGAACACGTCCGTGTGCGAGACGCCGTCCGGCCCGCTCCACGACTCCGTCTCCGCCGAGATCCCGCGCGGCCCCTCGACCGCCACCGCCTCGTACATCGCGCGCATTCCGGGATCCTCGTGCACGACGCGATGGATCCCGAGCACCGCCCTGCGCTCGATGAGCTCGATCAGGCCGTCGAACGGCACGTCCTTGCCGCCCAGCTCGATCCGCACGCGCGACGCCCCGTCCGCCCAGATGCCCACGTGCTCGAGCTCGCGCGCGTCGAGCCTTTGCCGGAGACCGGCGAGCGCCTGCTTCTGCGCCTGCTCCGGGGTCTGCCCGTCGAGCGGCGTGACCTCGTAGACGAGCACGACGACCGGGAAGTCCGCCGCCCGCGGCTTGCCGTCGCCACACGCGGCGACGAGGAGCACCAAGCAGGCGGTCAGGAACGCACGCAACGGGGCGCGTCATGCTAGCTTGCCCCGCCATGTCGGCGAAAGAGCAGGGCAAGTACAAGGACACGGTCCGCCTCCCGACGACCCAGTTCCCGCAGCGCGGTGATCTGGTCAAGCGCGAGCCCGAGCTGGTGGCGCGCTGGAAGGCCGAGGACATCTACCGCCGCATCCAGGAGTCGCGCGAGAACGAAGCGTCCTTCGTCCTCCACGACGGCCCGCCCTACTCGAACGGCCACATCCACTACGGGCACATCCTCAACAAGGTGCTCAAGGACATCGTCGTCAAGCACAAGACGATGATGGGGCTGCGCGCGCCGTACATCCCGGGCTGGGACACGCACGGGCTGCCCATCGAGCTCGCCGTCGAGCGCGAGCTCGGCGCCAAGCGCTCCGGCATGAGCCAGGCCGAGGTGCGCGCCGCGTGCAAGGCGTACGCGATGAAGTACGTCGCGATCCAGCGCGCCGAGTTCGAGCGCCTGGGCGTGTTCGGCGAGTGGGACCACCCGTACCTCACGCTCTCGCCGGTGTACGAGAAGGCGATCGTCAAGGCGCTGGCCGCGTTCGCGAAGGGCGGCTGGCTCTATCGCGGCAAGAAGCCGGTGTACTGGTGCGCGCGCGACAAGACCGCGCTCGCCGAGGCGGAGATCGAGTACTACGACAAGCACTCGCCGTCGATCTACGTACGCTTCCCGCTCGAGGACACCGACGCGGGCCTCCTGCACGACTCGCTCGCCGGCCAGAAGCTGGCGCTGCCGATCTGGACGACGACCCCGTGGACGCTGCCCGCGAACCTCGCGATCGTCTTGCACCCCGAGCTGCCGTATGTCGCGATACCGTCGCCGGTGGACGGCGAGTGGCTGGTCTGCGTGGCGCCGCTCGCCGAGGACTTCACGAAGAAGATCGGCCGCCCCGAGCTGCTCGAGAAGGCGGTGGCCATCGACGGCGCGCGCCTGCACCGGCTCGAGGGCCGGCGCTACACGCACCCGTTCGTGGCGCCGCACGGCGACGCGCCGGACGCTCAGTTCCGGGTCTGGTTCGCCGACTACGTCACCACCGAGCAGGGTACCGGCCTCGTGCACACGGCGCCGGGTCACGGCGTCGACGACTACCGCACCGGCCAGAAGCACGGCCTGCCGCCGTATGCGCCGCTCGACGATGCCGCCCGCTACACCGACGAGGCGCCCGACTGGCTGCGCGGCAAGTCGACCGACGAGGCCAACCCGATGGTGGTCGAGCACCTCGCCGCGAGCGGCCACCTGCTCAACCAGGTCGGCGAGAAGGTCAAGCACAGCTACCCGCACTGCTGGCGTTGCAAGGGGCCGATCGTCTTCCGCGCCACGTCGCAGTGGTTCGTCGCGATCGATCACAACGAGCTGCGCCAGCGCGCGCTCTCCGCGATCCGCGACCAGGTCGAGTGGGTCCCGCCGTGGGGCGAGAACCGCATCTACGCCATGATCGAGGGGCGCCCCGACTGGGTGCTGTCGCGCCAGCGCCTCTGGGGCACGCCCATCCCGGCCTTCTACTGCGGCGAGTGCAACACGCCGCACGCCGAGGGCAAGACCATGGATCACGTCGCCGAGATCTTCGGCAAGGAAGGCGCCGACGCGTGGTGGACGCGGCCGACCGCGGAGCTCGTGCCGCCGGGCACGACGTGCAGCGGCTGCGGCGCGGGGCCCCAGAAGTGGGAGAAGGAGAACAACATCGTCGACGTGTGGTTCGAGTCGGGCGTGTCGTGGCTCGCCATCGCCGAGCAGTCGCCCGATCACGCCAACGTCGACCTGTACCTCGAGGGCTCGGACCAGCACCGCGGCTGGTTCCACAGCTCGCTGCTCGCGGGCATCGGCGTGGCCGGGCACGCGCCGTACAAGACCGTGCTCACCCACGGCTTCGTCCTCGACGAGTTCGGGCGCGAATACTCGAAGAGCGTGATCGAGAAGGCGAAGGCCGAGGGTCGCAAGACCAGCTATGTCCCGCCCGAGGATCTCATCAAGCGGCTCGGCACCGAGATGCTGCGCATGTGGGTCGGCTCGACCGACTTCCGCTCCGACGTGACCTACTCCGAGGAGCACGTCACCGGGCTGGGCGAGTGGTACCGCAAGCTGCGCAACACGGTGCGCTGGGGCCTGGGCGCGCTCGAGGGCTTCACGTCCGAGGGCGAAGGCGCGGACCGCGCGCACGTCCGGCAGTACGGCGCGCGCGTCGATCGCTACATGCTGGCCAAGGTCGATGACCTGACGGCGCGGTGCCGCGCGCACTACGAGGCGTACGAATTTCACGCCGTGCACCGCGCGCTCGTCGACTTCGTGACGGTGGAGCTGTCGGCGCTCTACGCCGACGTCACCAAGGACCGGCTCTACCTCGACGCGGTGGACTCGCCGGCGCGGCGGTCGGCGCAGATCGTGCTGTACGAGGCGCTGCGCTCGCTGACCACGCTCATGGCGCCGATCCTCTGCTTCACGGCGGAGGACGTCTGGACGTATCTGCCGAAGCGCGACGGAGATCCCGACTCGGTGCACATGGCGACGTACCCCGAGGGCGCCGCGATCGCGGAGGACGACGTGGAGGTCGCGCAGTTCCGCTCGCTGCTGGCGTGGCGCGAACGCGTGACCAAGGCCCTCGAGCCGTTCCGCGCGGCCAAGCACAAGTCACTCGACGCGCGCGTGAAGCTCGTCGGGCCGCAGAGCGAGATCCACGCGCTCCTCGACAACGCCGACGACCTCGCCGACCTGTTCATCGTGTCGGCGGCCGAGATCGAGGACGCGCCGGGTGAGGCGCGGGTCGAGGTCGAGGAGCACGGCGGCTCGCGCTGCGAGCGGTGCTGGAAGTGGTACGCGGCCCTGGCCGCCGAGCCGAACGACGTATGCGACCGTTGCGCGGGCGCCCTTGCCGCGATAAAGGCGTGACCCAGATGCCCAGCCGCTGGAAGCTGTTTCTCCTGGTCGCGCTGATCACGATGGTCTGCGATCAGGCGACCAAGTTCTGGGCGCGCGACGCGCTGCCGGTGCACCCGGTGGGCTGCGAGATCCCGGACGCGATCGTGTCGGGCAACTGCACCGGCGTGAACGACCCGGTGATCGACGGGTACTGGGACTGGAGACTTTCGTTCAACCAGGGCTCGGCGTTCGGATTGTTCCACAGCCAGGGCGGCGCGCGGGTGTTCCTGAGCATCGTCGGCATCCTGGCGCTCGGCGCCATGCTGTGGATGGTCAAGAAGGCCAAGGACGATCAGCGGTGGCTGATCTGGGCGCTGGGGTTGGTGGCCGGCGGCGCCGTCGGAAACCTCATCGATCGTGTGTATTACGGCGTGGTCACGGACTTCGTCCTGTGGCACACGCCGGCGCGAGAGGCGCGCAGCGCCTACCGGTACGCGAACGAGTGGCCGGTGTTCAACGTCGCGGACGTGGCGCTGGTGATCGGCGTCGGCATCATGTTGTTCGTGTCGGGCGACGACAAGAAGGCCAAGGCCAAGAAGAAGCCCGCGGCGGCGTCCGAGTAGTAGGGTAAGGTTTCGGCATGCGAGCCGTGTTCATCCTCGCCCTCGGTGCCCTGGCGGGCGCGTGCGCGGGCGAGGAGGACGACGGGCCGTTCCGTCCGGGCGGTGGCGGCGGCGGCGGCGGCGGGATGACGGGCGGTGATGCGCGACAGGCCGATGCCGTGACCGTCGGTGATGGCGGGGCGCTGCTCGCCGGCCAGGTGTGTGTGGTGACGGACCTGCGCGTTCCGCGCGCATGCCCGGCGGTGCCGGAGCGCGAAGCCGTCGCGGTGGCGGTGCGCGGGACCACGGCGATGACGACGTCGGCGGCGAACGGTGGGTTCGCGCTGCCGGTGCTCGACGCCCAGGTGACGCTGGTCGTGGCGACGGGCTCGACGACGCTGGTGCGGTCGTACGTCCCGACCGCGGTCACCGGAGCGGCCGTGGACGCGCCGGTCGTGACGCAGGCGGCGTACGACGCGGTCATCGGTTCGCTCGGGACGGTCGTGCCCGACAACAACGGCACGGTGGTCGCGTACGTGCGTGATGGCGCGGCCGCGGCCGAAGGCGTGGCGTTCGCGCCCATCGCGGGCTCGTCGCTCGCGCCGTTCTACGACAACGGCAGCGCGACGTCGTGGGTACAGGGCGGCGGCACCGGCGTGGCCGGCGTGGCGCTGTTCGTGGACGTGCCGGTGGGCAGCGTCACGCTCGACGGCGTGGCGACGGATTCGCGCGTGGCGCAGGTGACCGTGCCGGTCGCGGCCGACACGGTCACGTTCGTGAACGTCACGCTGGCGGACCCTCCGTGACCATCGTCGTGGTGACGGTCCTGTGCGCGCTGGTGATCGGCGTGAGTCTGGGGTTGCTGGGTGCGGGCGGGTCGATCCTGACCGTTCCGATGCTCACGTTCGTGACGGCGATGTCGCCGCGCGAGGCCATCACGAGCTCGCTGTTCGCGGTCGCGGTGACGGCGGCGCTGGCCACGGTGCTGCACGGCGTGAAGGGGCGCGTGCGCTGGCGCGTCGGGCTCGTGTTCGGCATCGCCGGCATGGGCGGCGCGTATCTGGGCGCGCGCGCGTCGGGATATCTGCCCGAGCGCCTCCTGATGGTGCTGTTCGGGCTGCTGATGGCCGCGGCGGCGCTGGCGATGCTGCGCGGGCGGCGCTGGATCGTCGAGAAGGGCGAGGTCCCGCTGACGGCGGGCGGCGCCGTGGCGATCGCGATGCAGGGCGCGGTGCTCGGCGGGTTGACGGGCCTGGTCGGCGTCGGCGGCGGCTTCATCATCGTGCCGGTGCTGACGCTGCTCGCGCGCTTGCCGCTCAAGGCGGCGGTCGGCACGTCGGTGATGGTCATCTCGATGAACGCCACGGCGGGGCTCGTCGGCCACCTCGATCAGGCGTCCATCGACTGGCCGCTCACGCTCGCCATCACGGGCGCGATGATGTGCGGCAGCGTCGTGGGTGGGCGGCTGTGCAATCACGTGGAGCCGGAGAACCTGCGCCAGAGCTTCGGCTGGTTCGTGATCGCGGTGGCGACGTTCGTGCTGGTGAGCCAGATCTGACGCCGGTGAAGGAGCTGGAAGGAGACGACATGTTGCTGCGCCAGCTGTACGACCACGCGAGCTCGACGTACACGTACCTGCTCGGAGACACCGCGACCGGCAAGGCCGCGATGATCGATCCGGTGGTCGAGCAGCTCGAGCGCGACATGGCGCTGATCGAGGAGCTCGGGCTCGTGCTCGAGGTCGTGCTCGACACCCACGTCCACGCCGATCACGTGACCGGCGCGGCGGCGTTGCGGCAGCGGCTCAAGGCGCGCACGGCGGCGTCGGTACGCGGCGCGCCCAACGTGGATGAAGCGCTCGAGGCGGGGTCGAAGGTGCGGTTCGGCGGGCTCGCGCTCGACGTGCTGGCGACGCCGGGTCACACCGACGACAGCATGTGCTACCGCATCGGCGACAACCTGTTCACCGGCGACACGCTGCTCATCCGCGGGTGCGGCCGCGCCGACTTCCAGAACGGCGACGCGCGTTCCTTGTATCGTTCGATCACGCAGCAGCTCTTCCAGCTGCCCGAGGCCACCGTGGTGTGGCCGGGCCACGACTACAACGGCCGCACGTCGTCGACGATCGGCGAGGAGAAGCGCTTCAACCCGCGCCTCGCCGGCAAGAGCGAGGACGAGTTCGTGGCGATCATGGCGGCGCTCGGGTTGCCGCCGCCGAAGAAGCTGGTGCAATCGGTGGAAGCCAACCGCGTCTCCGGTACCGTACCGGTCGTGGGTTACCGCGACATCGACACCGCCACGCTGGCCGAGATCCGCGAGAGCGTGACGCTCGTCGACGTGCGCGAGCCACACGAGTTCACCGGCGAGCTCGGCCACGTCCCGGGCAGCCGCCTCGTCCCGCTCGCCACCGTGCTCGACGCCGCGCGCGACTGGCCGCGCGACGACGACATGGTGATCATCTGCCGGAGCGGCAACCGCTCCGGCCGCGCCGCCCAGGCCCTCACCGGCATCGGCTTCACCCGCGTGATGAACCTGACGGGCGGCATGCTCGCCTGGAACGCCGCGGGCCTGCCGATCGAGAAGTAGCCGCGACGGTCGCGGGCGTGCGGGCGAGTCGTCGTGGCGGGCCGGCGGGCCGGCGAGAGCGGTGGCGTGAGCCGGCGCGGCGGCGTCAGGGGCGCTGGAGGGCGGCGCGCCAGCCGGCGGCCTTGTCCTCGGTTTCCTGGAGCTCGGCGCGCGGGTCGGAGTCGGCGACGATGCCGCCGCCAACGTGGAGGCGGAGCTCGCCGCCGGCGAGGACGGCGACGCGGATCGAGATGGCGAGGGCGAAGGCGCCGTGCTCGCCCATCCAGCCGATCGCGCCGCAGGAGGGGCCGCGGCGCGCGGGCTCGAGCTCGTCGATGATCTCCATCGCGCGGATCTTGGGGGCGCCGGTGATCGAGCCGCCCGGGAAGGTCGCGCGCAGGAGCTCGGCCCAGCCGATGCCGTCGCGGAGGAGACAGCTGACGGTCGAGACCTTGTGATAGAGGCCGGGGAGCTCGACGACGTAGCCGAGGTCGTCGACGCGCACCGAGCCGATGACGGCGACGCGCCCGAGGTCGTTGCGCTCGAGGTCGACGATCATGAGGTGCTCGGCGTCGTCCTTGGGGTGCACGGCGAGGTCGGCCGCGAGCTCCGCATCGCGCGACGCATCGCCGGTCCGCCGGCGCGTACCCTTGATGGGACGCGTGTCGAGGCGCTGACCCACGCCCGCGCGTGCCAGGAAACGCTCCGGCGATCCCGAGATGACACGCACGCCGCGGCCGCTGGTCACGCCGCCGGTGTCGGCCGCGCCGCCGGTGTCGGTCTCGAGGAAGCCGCCGTACGGCGCGGGCGCGATGGCGCCGAGCGCGGCGTACAGCGCGAGCGCGTCGCCGTCCTGCTCGATCTTCGCGGTGAGTCGGCGCGCCAGGTTCACCTGGTACACGTCGCCCGCCGCGATGTACTCGCGGATGCGCTCGACGCGCGCGCAGTGCGCGTCGCCGTCGTCGTCGGGGACGAGGGCGCCGATGCGCGGCGCGGTGCCCACGTGGGCCGGCCCGCCCTCGATCGCGCGCGCGAGCCGCTCGGCCGCGCGCGCATCGACCGCGATGATCTCGCCGGCCGCTTCCACGAAGCGCGACGAGCTCGGCGGAGCGGCGGAACTGGCCTCGGGGCCACTCGATCCGGTCGCACTCACGTTGGAGCTCGCGCTCGCGACGTCGCCGCGCGGCCAGCGCACGACGGCGTCGTACGCGGCGAGCCAGACGTCGGGCGTGTCCGCGCCGCGGGTCGGCCCGGGCGGCAGCTTCTCGATGGCGCGGCCGAGGTCGTACCCGAAGAAGCCGAACAGGCGCGGCCGCGGGTCGTCCGCTTTCCGGACACTGCCGTCGCCGCCGGTCGCACCGCCTATCGCACCGCCACTGCCACCGCCACCACCACCGCCGAGCGCCGCGCCGTGCGCACGCGCGAACGCGTCGATGGCTTCGAGCGCGTCGCCGATGCCGTCCCGCACGACGCGGCCGTCGCCGTCGCGCTCGATCACGTGCGGGCCGCGGACTTCCAGCGTCGCCACGGGATCGACGGCGAGGAAGGACCACGCGCCACAGCCGTCGTCGTCGCGGCCGCTGTCGAGCAGCACGCGGCCGCGGCGGCCCGCGAGACGCGCGGCGGCAGCGAGCGGCGAGAGCGGGATCGTGGTCATCGAAGGCATCGCGTGACGACGCGCGCGCACGAGGTCATCGCGGATGAGTAGCGCCCGCGCGCGACGTTGTCACGCGGCTCGCGCGGTCACGAGCCCGGCGGCGGCGGGCGCACGGGCGCCTGCTCTTCCTGCACGAGGACGACGCCCTCGCCGGTGCACTCGACGAACAGCTCGGATGCGGGGCCGCTGTCCACCGGCGTGACGGCGCGCGGGACGACGCGGCCAATCCAGCCGGCCAGGGCCGACGCGTCGACGTAGAGGACCTTCTCCTGCGCCAGCTTGACGGCGAGCAAGGGCCGCTCGGTGCGGAACGCGATCGCGCCGTGGCCACGGAACTGCACGATGGGCACGCGGTTGCGCGAGCCGGGCACGTGGCCGTTCTCCCAGCGCAGGGCGGGCTCGAACGCGAACACGAGATCCTCGCGCAGATAGAAGATGTCGTCGTCGAGCGAGACCGCCGTGAACTGGCCACCGGCCGGCGCGGCGATCAGGTGGCCCTTGCCGGTGACCGTGAACATCGGGCGGCCGTCGGTCTCGAACGGCTCCTGGCGGTTCTGACCGCGCGCGCGCCGCATCGCGGGCTCGTACGCGAGCTTGCCGCCGGTGACGTCGACACCTTCGGTGCGCGTGAACATCTTGTCCGTGACCCGGACGATGAGGACGCCGCCGGCGCTGATCTCGAACGGATGATCGCCGTCCTCGGGGCGCACCAGGCGCGAGGTCGCGAACTCCGACAGCGGCTGCGGCGGTCGGCTACCCGCCGCCACCCGCAACCCCGTACCGCCGTCACCCGCGGGCACCGCCTTGGCGACCGCGCGCGAGATCGCGCCGCGCGCCGGCTCCTCGACGGCGCCGGGCTCGATCGTGATCATCTTGCTCTCGTCGTGCGAGTCCACCTCGGAGAGCGCGGCGTTGATGAACTTCTGCGATTCGCTGGGCTCGGCCTCGTCGGCGGGCGCCGCGGGCTCGGGCGCCGCGGGCTCGGGCTCGGGCTTCGCAGGCGCGGGCTTCGTGGCCTTCACGGGCTCGGGCGCAGGCTTCACCGGCTCCGGCGCGGGCTTCACCGCCTCCGGCGCCGCCTTCGCCGGCTCGGGGGTCGGCTCGGGGGTCGGCTCGGGCGCCGCCGCCGCCGCCTTCGCCGCCTCCTCCGCCGGCTTGCGGATGTTGCGCTCGATCTCCGCGCGCACTTCCGGGGACAGGTTCTCGGCGATCTCCCGCGCCAGATCGGCCTGCCCTGCCAGCAAGAAGGCGCGATACGCCTCCATGAAGCGACCGGCGCGCGCGTACGCGAGGCCCAGGTAGTTCACCGCGCGGTTCTGGCTCGGGTCGAGATCGCGGCTCTTCTCGAGCGAATCGATCGCGAGCTCGGCCTCGCCGAGCTTCAGGTAGACGAGCCCGAGGTTGAGGGCGAAGCTGCCGTCGAGTGGCGTGGCCTTGGTGAGCCGCTCGTACACGGGGCGCGCCTTGTCGAACTTGCCGCCGCGGAAGTACGCGAGGCCGAGCAGCGCGAGCGCCTTGGAGCTGTCCGGCGAGATCTCGAGCGCGGCTTCGAGCTCCTGCTGCGCCTGCGCCAGCCGGCTCTGTCGCAAGAGCTCGCCGCCGGCGATCAAGTGTTGCTCGAAACGGTCGTCTGCCCCCAGCGGGCTCGTTGCGGTCACGGGGGCATACTATCGCTTCGCGCCGGCTCGCGCTGCGCGCTCGGCCGCTTCGTCGTGGGCTAGTCGAACGTGGCGACTTCGAGGGTCCCGTCGCGGTCGATGGTCACGGTAATGGCCCCCGCCACGTCGGTTCGCAGCACCCCGGCGCCGGCGGCTTCCCAGCGCGCCACGACCGCCGGAGCGGGGAATCCGAAGCGGTTGCCGCGCCCCAGCGACATGATGGCCCAGGCCGGGCGCGTGGCGTCGACGAGGGCCGCGCTCGACGACGTCGGGCTGCCGTGGTGCGGCACCTTCACGACGTCGCAGCGCCCGACGCGCGCCGCGACCAGGTTGGCCTCGCCCTCCTCCTCGAGGTCGCCCGTGAAGAGGACGCAGCGCCCCGCCCGCTCGACGGTGAGGACCAGGGAGTTGTCGTTCACGGAGCGCACGGGGTCGGCCGTCGCCGTGGGCCGCGCGCCATATCCGGCGTCGTAGACCGGGCCCCAGACGCGTACGGTGACGTCGCCGACGACATGTGGGCCCAGCGCCGGATGCGTCAGTGACGTGCCGCCGCGCGCCAGCCACGCCGCGAGGTCGGTGAACGCGCCGGCGTCCGCGCCGCCGTCACCGGCGCTTTCGTCCACCGCGCTCCACAGCTCGCGGATCGGGATGCGCGGCGCGAGCGCGGCGAGGCCCAGGTAATGGTCGGGATGCGGATGGCTGACGATCGCGACGTCGACGCGCGTGATGCGGCGCGCGCGCAGGAAGCGCGCGATCTCCTCGCCCGGTCGCGCCGAGACCCGCAGCTCGTCGGCGCCGCCGCCCGGCGAGCCGCCGGCGTCGACGAGCCAGACCGCGCCGCCGGGGAGCTCGATCACGGCGGCGTCGCCCTGCCCCACGTCCAGGAACGTGACGCGCAGCGTGTCGTCGGTGGCGCGATCATGCGCGCGCGCCGCCCACGACGCCGCGAGCACGAGCGCAGCCACGGCGGCGCCCGCGAGCGCGTGGCGTCGCGTGAGCCAGCCCAGACGCGCGCCCGCCCACGCCGCGTACAGCGCCGCGCACGCGAGGAGCTCGAGCGGCGACGGCGGCGGCACGAGGATGCTGGGCGTGAGCGCGCCGAGCCGCGCCACGATCGCGGCCGTGATGCCGGCGATCGCGACGGCGAGATCGATGACCGGGCCGCCCAGCACGAGCCCGGCCAGGCCGATCGGGATCGTGACCAGCTCGACCAGCGGCGTCGCGATCAGGTTCCCGATCACGCCGCCGATCGCGACCTCGTGGAAGTGCCACGCCGTGATGGGCGCGGTCGCGAGCGACACGGCGAGCGACGTCCGCAGCGCCCGCACGACGAAGTGGCCACGCTGCCCGGCCGCGACCACCAGCGTCGCCGCCGCCACGAACGAGAGCTGGAAGCCGGGATCGTGGATGGCGAGCGGCGACAGCAAGAGCACCACCAGCGCGGCGAGCCCGAGCGCGTCCGACGCGCGCGCGTGCCGCCCGAGCAGCTCGCCGACGAGCATGACGCCGACGACCACCATCGCGCGCACGGTGGCGATCTGCGCGCCGGTCACGAGCGTGTACGCCAGCGACAGCGGGAGCGCGAACGCCGCGGCCGCGCGTCGCGGGGCGATCCGCGCGCCGAGCCCCGACAGCGCCCACAGCCAGCCGATCCCGACGAACGCGACGAGCGCGACCGCGGCGAGGTGCAACCCGCTGACGCTGAGCGCGTGATAGACGCCGGCCGCGCGCCACGCCGCGTCGGTGTCGTCGTCGAGCCCGCTGCGATCGCCGAGCACCGCCGCGCGCACCAGCGCGTTGCCCTCGCGATCACCGCCGCGCGCCGCCACGCGCGCGCTCGCGTCACGCGCGAACGCCGACGGCCATCGCCACGCGCTGACACGATCGCCGGCCGTCACCAGCTCGAGGCGCTGCGCGTGCATCTCCCACGGCGAGCCGCGCGCCTGCGCGAACAGGACGCGATCCATCGCGCCTGGATTGCGCGCGCCGCGCGCCGTCATCACGCGCCCGGTGACGCGCACGCGATCGCCGGGCAGGACCGCCGCGCGCTCCGCCGTCACGCGCACGCGCGCCCCGCCCTGATCGAGCTCGAACGCGATGCCGCGCCGGGTCGCCGTGATCGGCCCGCTCACCCAGCCCTCGATCACGTCGGCGCCGCGATCGTCGACGACCACCTCGCCCACCGGCGCCGGTTGTGGCGTGCGCGCCCGTGCCCCGAGGGCCGCCGCCAGGAGCGCGACCGCGACCAGCGTCTGCGCCAGCGGTCGCCGCCACAGCGCGGCCCACGCGACGACCGCGACCGCGACCCACGGCGCCACCTCCGTCGACCACACCGAGTGCCCGCCGAGCCAGATGCCCCCCGCTGCGGCGACCGCCACCGCCGGCAGCCGGACGGACCTGTGCTCGTTCATGCCCGCCCCTATCGCCGGCCCCCCGCCACGGTTGCGTGTGATCCCGAAAATCAGCGCCGGCGGCGCAAGGTCACCCAGGCGATGGCACTGAACAGGAAGGCCTGACCGACCAGGGCGGCCCAGGCGATGAGCAGGACCCGGGGCGTGTGGGCGTACTGCGGCTCGTCCGGCAGCGGGACGAGGAAGGTCAGGTGGTTGGTGTCGACGGTCGCCGACAACCCGTCCACCGCCGCGCGCGCGGACACCACCCACGACACCCACGACATCACGCCGGTGAGCGCGAACATGATGCCGGCCAGCACGACCTGCGGCACCAGCACGATCGGGATGAAGCTGGTCGCCTTGTCGGGCGTCGCGGCCACCGCCGACACCGCGAGCCCGAGCCCCACGCCGGCCAGGCCGGCGAGCGCCACGGTCACGTACAGCTCGAGCAGCGGCGGCAGGAGGATGCCGTCCGCGGGCAGCTTCACGCGCGTGACCATCACGCCGAGCAGGAGCGCGCTCTGGACGAGCACGAGCCCGAACAGCACGATCATCTTCGACGCGACGTACGGACCGGCGCGCAAGCCGGCCAGGCGCTCGCGGCGCAGGATCGGCGCTTCCTTGCAGATCTCGCGCGCCGAGTTGATGACGCCGAACCACACGCCCGTGGTCGCCAGCATGAAGATGAGCTTCTTGGCGTCGATGCGTCCGGCGGTGAGGCCGTGGCTGCTCGACACCAGCACGAGCAGGAGCCCGATCACCGGGGCCTGCAGGAGCAGCAGCGCGAGGTTGCGCCGGTCGGCGGCGATGAGCTCGACGTAGCGCCGGCACAGGATCGTGAGCTGCCGCCAGCGCGACAGCGCGAAGGTGCGCGCGCGTCGCTCCTTCTCGGCGGTCTGCGCGTGCGACGGCGCTTCGGGCGCGCGGGCCGGACGCGCGACGACGTAGCTCTCGTGCTGGAGCGAGCCCTTGTACTTCTCCTGCCAGGTGCGCGCGGAGTCGGCGACATCGGTGGCGCCGTAGATGTCCGCGAAATCGTCGACGCCGAAGAACTCGAGCGCCTGCGACGGCGGCCCGAAGTACACCAGCTTGCCGGCGACGAGGAACGCGATGTGATCGCAGACGCGGATGTTCTGCGTCGCGTGCGTGATGAGCACGACGGTGCGGCCGCCGTCGGAGAGCCGGCGCAGCGTGTACATGAGCTTGCGCTCGAGCCCGGGGTCGAGGCCGCTGGTCGGCTCGTCGAGGAAGAGCAGCAGCGGGTCGGCGAGCAGCTCGCACGCGATCGACACGCGCTTGCGCTGCCCGCCGCTCAGCTGGTCGACCAGCTTGTCGCGGTGCGGCGTCATCTCGACGGCGTCGAGCACGTGCGCGATGCGCTGCTCGAGCTCCTCCGGCGCCGTATCCGCCGGCAGGCGCAGCCGCGCCGCGTGGTGCAGCGCGCGCGACACCGACAGCGTGCGGTGCAGGATGTCGTCCTGCGGCACGTAGCCGACGATGGAGCGGTACGCGTCGTACCCCGCGTACAGATCGTCGCCGTTGATGGCGACCTGGCCGCTGGTCGCGCGCTGGAAGCCGCACAGCGCCATCATGAGCGTCGACTTGCCCGAGCCGCTCGCGCCCACGATGGCGATGAACTCGCACGGCTCGATCGACAGCGTGGTCTCGTCGAGGATCACGCGATCACCGGCCAGCCGGCGCAGCTTGCGCACGTCGAGCCGGATGCAGCCGTGCTGGTCAAACGAGTCGAGGCTGTCGCCGTCGTAGCGCAGCCGGAACGTGCCGATCTGCACCTCGTCGCCGGAGGCGAGCGCGCGCGGCGCCTTCACGGGCGCGCCGTTCACCCACGTGCCGTGCAGCGAGCCGCAGTCGCGCAGCACGTGCTTGCCGCCCTCCCACGCCAGCTCGGCGTGGCGGCGCGACACCAGCGGCGCGTCGAGCACGATGTCCGCCTCGGCGCGCCCGATCGTGACGAGCGCCTTGCCGGGCGGCGTCGCGAAGTGGTGCATCTTCGCGATCGGCGGCGCCAGCGGGTTGCGATAGACCAGCGTCGCGAGGCTCGCGGTCGCCGGATCCGACAGGCGCACGACGTCGCCGTCGTGGAGCACGGCGTCGTCGACGGTGTGGCCGCCGAGCAGCACGCGCGCGTCGCCCTCGGCGACGATGTGGTGCGCGCCGGCGACCAGCCGGATGCGCACGTGCACGGGCGCGACCCACGACGCCGCCAGCACCACGTCGCACTCGGCGCCGCGGCCGATCGTCAGCTCCTCGCGGCGCACGAGCACGACGCGCGACGTGGCGCCGTCCTGCACCTCGAGCCGCGCCGGCTGCACGGCGTGCGGATCGATCGTCGCGAAGGCCTCCGGCTGCAACCCGGTGAGCGTATCACCGGCGTATCACCGGCGGCGCGACGCGATCGCCGTGCCGCCGATGATCAGGCCGGCGCCGGCGAGCGTCGTCCACGGCGGGGTCTCGCTGAAGATCGCCGCACCGATCGCCACCGCGAACACGACCTGCAGGTAGCCGACCGCCATCGCCTTCGCCGCGGGCTCGCGCGAGAGGCCGTAGGTCAGGCAGACCTGCCCGATCTGCGTCGTCACGCCGATCGCCGCGAGCAGGAGCCACTCGCGCGCGTCCGGCGTCTTCCACTGCGGCACGGCCCAGACGAGCGACGCGGGCAGCGCGACGAGCGGGAACACCATCACGATGACGAGCGGGTGCTCGGTCGTGGCCAGCCGGCGCACCGTCACGTAGGCCGCGGCCGAGCACATCGCGCCGCAGAGCGCGATGGCGAGCCCGGTCGCGTCCATGTCGAGCCCGCCCGCGCCGGGGCGCGCGACCAGCGTGACGCCCGCCATGCCGAGCGCGAGCGCGACCGCCGTGGTGCCGCCGAGCGACTCGCGGAGGACGAGCCACGCCAGGATCGCGGTCCAGATCGGCGCGGTGTGGTGCACCGTCGTCGCCTCGGCGAGCGGCAGGCGCCCGAGCGTCCAGTAGTAACAGGCGAGCGCGAGGAACCCGAGCGTGCCGCGGAGCAACAGCGCCGCGTTCTTCGTCCCCGACGGGCGCACGCCGGCGCGCCGCACCATCACGTACGAGAGCACGAGCGTGATCGCCGCCCGCGCGCAGACGATCTCCGCGGTCGGGAGCCCCGTCTCCGCCTCCTTCACCAGCGCGCTCATCACCGAGAACGCGGCCGCCGAGGCGACCATGTACATCATGCCGCTGGCGCGGCGCGTCTCGGACGACACTCCCCGTCAGTCTACTTGGATTGCGTCCAGCGCAAACCCAGACCGACGAACAGCGCGCTCCCCGAGAACGACGCGTCCATGCTCTCGATCCCGGTCGTCGAGCGCGACGCCAGGCGCAGGTACTCCGCGAACGCGTCGAGCGTGAACGTGCGCGACGCGGCGACGGAGGCGCCGGCCGTGAGCGCGGTGCGGTTCGCGTCGGGCGACGACGGCGCGAGCGTGTCGTCGGGCGCCGGCGACGGGTCGTACGCCACGCCGCCGCGCGCGGTCACGCGCTCGCCCACGCGCGCCTCGCCGCCGACGCGTACGGCGACCGTCGAGTGCCAGCGCGTCTGCTGGTGCACGTCGGGCGTCTGCTCCTCGGCGAAGTCGATGTGCAGCTCGTCGTACGTGCCCCACAGCGTGAGCTCGAGATCGGCGAGCGCCGCGAAGCGCCCGTGCTCGTAGCGCGACCCGAGGACGAAGCGATCGGGGAGCGTCAGCGTGGCGTGCGCCACCTGATCGGGCGTCTTCTCGCTGAACGCGTCGGGCACCGTGAAGTTGGCGCCGCCGGCGAGCGGGATCTTCGTGCGGCTCTTGTACGTGAGCCCGACCGCGACGTCGCCGGACGCCTGCGCCCACGCCGCGAGGTGCACCCCGATGCCGGTGCCCGCCATGTCGATCGCGACGTCACCTTCCATGTCGATGAAGTCGAGCTGGCGCGCCACGCGCAGGCGGCCGCGATCGACGTGCGGTCCGCCCGCGATGCGCACCTTGCCGAAGCTCCAGCCGACGAACGGCGCCGCGCGGAAGACCTCCATGCGCGAGCGCACGATCTCGAAGCGGCCCTGCCAGTCGACCGGCCACACCACGCCGCCGCCGAACGGCACGCCGACGGCGACGCCGAACACGAGGCTGCCGTCGCCGTACGCGAGGTCGATGTGCGGCGGCGTCGCCCACGGGTTCTCCGTCGACGAGGTCCACGCGCCGTCGTCGTTCTCGCCGCTCGCGCCGCCCGAGGCGGTGATCGTCGGGCGGGCCAGCACCATGCCCAGGCCGGCGCGCCAGCCGCCGCCGTCGGCGAGCGCCGCCGGGTTGGTCCACGCCGCGCCCGCCTCGTCGTCGCGCGCGGCACCGGCGCCACCGGTTCCCGCGGACGTGATGGTCTGCTCGGCGATGGCGAAGCCACCGGCCGACGCGGTCCCGCTCGCCGCGGCGAGCACGCAACAGCTCGCGAGCGCCTTCACTGGAGCGCCTCCCCGTTGAGGAACGCAGCCATGTCGCGGCCACCGCGACCGGCCTCGGGCTCGACCGGGATCACGAGGAACGCATGCTCCGCGATGTAGTCGCGCCGCGGCGCACCCGTCACGCGCTCGAGCGTCTTCGTGTAGTCGTTGGGGATGATGAAGTCGAGCGTCGCCATCTGCAGCAGCAGCGAGCGCGCGCCGGTGGCCTCGCCCAGGTTGGCGGGGTCGACGGCATCGACGACCCAGCGCGCGACATTCAGGAACCGCTCGCCCTCGTACGACTCGCGCGGCACGGCGAGCCGCGTGAACAAGCCGTCGACCTGCTGTCCGAACACCGTCGAGTCGTCGAACATGTCGACGAGATCGGCGCCCGGCACGTTGAGCACCGCGCGCCGGATCTCGGGCGAGCCCGCCACGAACGTGGCGCCGATGATGCCGCCGAGCGACTGACCGGCGTACACGATGCGCGTCGTGTCGACGGGCGCACCGAGCGCGCCGGTCCAGGTGCCGGTGCGGAGCGAGCGCTCGAGCGCGCCCAGATCGATCAGGGCCTGGTCGAAGTGGTCCTTGGTGTTGACGATGTGATCGACCTCGAGGAACGCCGCGCCCGACGCGACCGGGTAGTTGATCACCGGCCACATCGAGAGCTTGTTGCCCTGCCCCGTCGCGTCCACGCAGCGGCCTTGCGCGCTACACGTCGAGCCGCTCTGACAGGGCGGCAGCGACACGATCTCGCCGGTCTGCGGGTTCACCACCGAGATCGGGCTGTTCGACGTGCACACCGTGCGCGTCCCGTGGAACGGCAGATCGATCGCGATCGCCGCGAAGCCCTTCGACGCGAGCACGTCGCCGAGCGCGAGCACGAAGCGGGCCTCGGTCATGACGCCATGGCCGAAGATCACGACCGGCACCGGGCGACCCGCCTGCAGGCCGCGCGGCACGGTCATCGTGAACGCCACCTTCTCGAGGCGGTAGTTGCCGTCCTCGCGCAGCCCGCGCGTGGTGTCGTCGAGGTAATACGGCGACTCGATCTTGCCGTAGACCACGCGGTCGACGTTCAGGAGCGACGAGATGCCGAGCGGGAAGTCCGCGGTCGCCTGTCCCGGCGTCCTGGTGACGAGATCGGTCGGCGTGGCCGCCGTGCCGATCGTCGCCGCGCGCCGCACCATGTCGTCGACGCGCGGCTTCACCTGCATCGTCGTGAACGGCCACGCCGCCACCACGTGCTCACGCCCCACCTCGTCGAGCAGCGGGCCCATCATGCCGCGCGCGAGCTCGAGCTTGGTCGCATCCTCGTCGGGCACGACGCCCACCTTCGAGACGCCCGCGTCGGCGACCGTCGCCTGCGCCTTGAGGAGCGCGCCCGCCGGCATCGCGATGATCGACTCCCCGGCCATGTCCTTCACGCCGTCGGTGACGACGACCGCGAACTGCGTCCCCTGCGGCAGCGGCTGCACCGTCGGGCGCATCGCGATGCCCTGGCCGTCCGCCATGATGCGGACGCCGGCCGGCACGCGCACGGGCGGCGAGCCGAGCCGCCACAGCTGCACGGTCTGGTTGGTCACCGACGCCGGCTGCACGCGCCCCGTGAGCTGGAAGATCTGGTCGCCGCTGGTCGAGAACCCCTCGTACTCGCGCAGGCGGTGCTTCACCTCGGCCTCGACGGCGCTGTCCCACTCGGCCGCCGGCAGATCGACCTTGCCGGTGTCGGGATCGATGAGCAGCTGGATCGGCATCGGCATGCGCTGCGAGGCCTTGTCCATCGCGAGCTCGACACGGTTCGTGACCGTGAAGCGCCACACCGCGGCGATGTCGGTGCGCGGGATGCCGCGCGCCTCGAGCCAGTCGAACTGCGGCATGAGCTCGAGCCGCAGCTCCTCGAGCTTGCGCGCGTTGTCGGCGCGCTCGGCCGCGTCGGCGCCCGGGAAGGCGCGCGCGTGCTCGGCGGTGTCGAGCGGCTCGGTCTGGCGCAGGAAGTAGAACGCTGCGTCGCACTCGACCTTCTGGCCGAGCTTGCCCTCGACGCCGTCCTCTTGCCCGCGCATTACGACGACGTACTGCGCACCGCGCTCCCAGCCGGCGCGCGGCGCGTCGATCGTCACCTTCATCTCGTCGGCGCTGATGCTGACGCGCGCGTCGGTCACGCGTTGCGGCGTCCCGCCCCACTTCCACACCTGCAGCGTGTCGTCGGTGACCGTGCCCGGCGCGATCGGCGCGGTGAATTCCACGTCCGCCGCCGACGCGCTCGACCAGCCGTCGAGCGTGTTGAGGTACGTGTAGAGCTCGAGCTCCGCGGGTGTCAGCGTGTCGTCGATCGGAAGATCGAGACGACCTGCCGCATCGTCGCGCAGCACGTCGGTCGGCATCGGGATGACCTTCGCGTCGGGATCGAACCGCGCGTGGATCACCGGTGCCGGATCGTCCGGACTGAACGACGTGCAACCCACCGGTGCGAGCGCAAGAAGATACAGACACGACACGGGCGCGAGCGCGTGGCGATGCATGGCCGAAGCCTCCCTCGCCGAGCACCCTACATGAGGCCCAACCAAAGTCACCACGATTTTTGTGCACTGCGTTACCAGTGTAAGAGTGCCTACCGGCACGGGATCTGCGTCGGAGCCACTGTAGGCGACGCGTCGCGTCCAAATCGCTATCGAATCTCGATCGATAGCGCGCGGCGTCCCATCCACCTCACGATCGACCTCATCTCGACATCACTCGAGACGGCGACGCACCCGCGCGTCCAGCCGAGCGCCACCGCCACACGGCCGAGCGCGCGCAGCCGGCGATCCGGACCGTGGACGCCGATCGATCCGCCGGTGATGCCGGCCTTCTTCTGTGCTTTCGTCGGAAACCCGACGGGGATGAAGGTGCCGTAGTCAGACGAGGCGCGCGGCGCGCCGAGCCGATATGTGCCGAGCGGCGTCTTGTCGTCGCCCTCGCGCACCTTGCCGACGCCGCCGCCCCCGATCGCGACGGGGAACGTGGCGACGGCCGCGCCTTTCTCGCAGAGCGTGAGCACGCGCGTTGCGGTGTCGACGACGATCGCGGTCTGATCCGCGTCGCACGCGACGGCGTCGTCCGCGCGTGCCGTGGGCCCGGGTAACGCCCAGGTACCCAGCACGGCGATCGTGATCGCGGCGACGCGCATCACGAGATTATGGGGCATAGTACGTGGCTCATGGAGGGTAGTCCCGCACCGCCGCACAGCCGGGCGACCCTCATCGTGGGCCTCTACGGCGCGCTCGCCCTCGGCGGGCTGCTCCTGTCCGCCGGCCGCGGCGACGCCGACGTCTATCGCGCCGTCGAGGAGCGCGCCCTGTGGTGGCACGCGGTGTCGCCCCTCCTCGGCGTGGCGCTCGGCCTCGCCGTGGTCTACGGCAGCCGCGTCGTGACGATGCGCTCGGCCTGGGGCCGCTCGCTCCACGACGAGTTCCACTCCCTGCTCGGCGACATCAGCGGGCGCGAGGTCTTCATCCTGGCGGTCTTCAGCTCGGTCGGCGAGGAGGTCTTCTTCCGCGGCGCGCTGATGCCGTGGATCGGCTTCGTGCCGCAGGCGGTGCTGTTCGGGCTCCTGCACATCGGGCCGAGCAAGCGCTTCCTGCCCTGGACGGCGTGGGCGCTGCTCATGGGCATGGTCTTCGGCGGGCTCGTCGAGCTGACCGGAGACCTGGGCGGCGCGATCGCCTGCCATTTCACGATCAACTTCATGAACCTGCACTTCATTCGCAGCCGGATTTTTGCCCCCGACCGCGGCCTTCCCTAGCCTCGGGGGATGAAGCGGATCTTCGCGCTCTCGGCGCTGGCGTTGTCGTTCGTGGGACCGGCGCAGGCGGACGAGACGTCGACCGCCGACAAGCTGCGCATCCTGTACTCGAGCCGCTTCACGTTCACCGACGACGGTCTGCCGCTCGTCACCGTCGAGGTGATGAGCGGGCAACGTGAGGTGACGCTGTCGGCGCCGGGAGGGCTCGTGATCCTGCCCGACGGCGAGGGCGGAAGCGCGACGACGGTGTCGGGCGCGAGCTCGATCATCGTGACCGGCGAGGCCCCCGAGGCCGCCGAGATCCGCGAGTGGACGGTCGTGGAGCGGCTCGCGCCCGACGACGCGAGCGGGATCGCGGCCGGGCTCGAGACGTGGAAGAAGCGCGGGCTCGAGCCGCACGGCTTCGAGATCGGGACGCTGTTCGCCGTCGACGGCGAGGTCATCGACACGCGCGAGCACCTCATCTGCGTGCCCAAGGGCAAGGCCGCCGGAACCGGCGAGGTGCACCGCGAGCTGGTGCGCCGTCCGCGCGGCGGGATCGTCGCGAAGGCGGGCGACACGACGGTGCGCAACCCGTCGGTGCTGTGGTTCCGTCCGGCGCGCGCGAGCGACACCATCACGGTGCGCGACGTGCCGACCAACACAGGCGGCTCGCAGCTCGCGACCGGCCACGAGGATCGCCGCTACTGGGGCGCGGTGTACGTGACCTTCGGCTCCGACGGTACGCTGACCGCGGTGAACGCGGTCGCCGAGGACAAGCTGCTCGCCGGGCTGGTCCCGTCGGAGATCTTCCCCGACGCGCCCGAGGCGGCGCTCGAGGCACAGGCGATCGCGGCGCGCACCGAGCTGCTCGAGAAGATCGGGCGGCGCAACCTGACCGAGCCGTACCTCTTGTGCTCGACGCAGCAGTGCCAGGTGTACGCGGGCGCCGGCAAGGAGCACCCGCGCACCACGCGCGCCGTCGAGAAGACGCGCGGCGTGGTCATGCTGCGCGACGGCGGCGGCCTGGTCGATGCGCGTTACAGCGCGTCGGCGGGCGGGCGGACGGAAGACAACGACGCGATCTGGGGCGGCACGCCCGACCCGTCGCTGCGCGGGCGCGCGGACACCACCGACCGCCGCCTCGCCGAGAAGTTCACGGTGATCGACGACAAGAACCTCGAGGCGTTCCTCGCCGCGTCGCCCGACGCGTTCTGGAGCGGCTCGACGAAGTGGGGCAAGAAGCACTTCCGCTGGACCGTCGAGACCAGCGCGAAGGAGCTGAGCGCCCACGTCGCGCGCGTGTATCCGTCGGTCGGCACCGTGACCGCGCTCGAGGTCGTGCGGCGCGGCCGCAGCGGTCGCGTGCAGTCGCTACGCGTCGTCGGCTCGAAGGGCACCGTCGTCGCCGACGGCGATCTCCACATTCGCCGCCTGCTCGGCGGCCTGAAGTCGACGCTCTTCACCGTCAAGGCGAGCGGCGCGGGCTTCACGTTCCGCGGCGCCGGCTTCGGCCACGGTGTCGGCATGGATCAGGTCGGCGCGATCGGCATGGCCGACGCCGGCAAGGCGCACGCCGACATCCTCGCCAACTACTACCGCGGCATGCACCTGCACCGCCTGTACTAGACGGCGCGCGCGCCGCGCGGGCGCTCGAACACGCCGAGCGGCGTCCCATTCAGCGTCGTGTCGGCCCAGTGGCGGAAGCCGAGCTTCTGGGCGACGCGCACCGACGCGACGTGGCCGTGATCGATCATGCACACGGTGCGCGGCTGGTGCAGGAGCGTCGCGTCGCTCCAGGCGAGCACGGCGCGCATGGCCTCGGTCGCGATGCCCTGCCCGTGCGCCCACGACGCGAGCGCCCAGCCCGCCTCCGGCGCGCCCTCGAACGACGGCGTGATGTCGCGGCGGAAATCGGCGAGCCCGGCCTCGCCGACGTAGCGTCCAGTCGCGCGCTCGCGGAGGCACCAGAAGCCGAACCCGAACGCGTGCCAGTGCCCGATGTACGCCAGCAGCTTGGTCCACACGCGGTCGCGCCCCTGGGTCACGCCGCCGATGTAACGCACCACCGCCGGATCGGCCCACATCGCCGCGGAGTCCGGCAGGTCCGACGGCTCGTACTGGCGCAGCAGCAGTCGCTCGGTCTCGAGAACAGGCGCGACGATCACGTATGCAGCGTGACATGCTCTGCGATCGGCGCCGAGCACTCCCCGTCGTTTCGCCTTGAGCGGGGCGCGGAATCGCGCTACGCGGGAGGCAATGCGCAGGCGCGTGGCCCGCATCGTCGTGAACCTGACCGTCGAGCTGACGGCGAGCGGGCAGACCATCCGCGCCGTCTCGCAGGACGTCACGCCGTTCGGCATGTTCATCCGCATGAACGCGCCTCTGGCGGTGGGCACGGTGGTCGAGCTGGCGATGTCGCCGAGCGGCGTGCGCCACGCGACGATGGCCACGGTCGTGCACGCGCTCAGCGAGCCGGAGGCGCGCCTGCTCGGACGCAAGGCGGGCATCGGCGTGGTCTTCCGCGACAGCATCCGCAACCAGTCGGACCTGGAGTTCCAGGGCGAGCTCATCAAGCTCATCGAGACCAACCCGCAGATCAATCCGGTCGAGGACGAGCTGCGCATCGTGGTCGCCGATCCGCAGACGCGCTTGCTGGAGCGGTTGTCGACCGCGCTCGGCAACGCGGGGTTCCTGGTCTACACCGCGACCAACGGCATGGAGGCGCTCGGTGCCGTCCTCAGCCGCGACCCCGACGTGGTGCTGGTCGAGCGCGACATGCCCGTGATGGACGGGCTGCGCCTGCTCGAGGAGATGGGGCGGCAGCCGGAGCTGGCGGCGGTGCCCGTGATCATGATGTCCGAGAACGCGACCGACCTGGTGCGCCTGCAGGCGTTGCAGCTCGGCGCGGTCGAGTACCTGCCCAAGCCGTTCACGGCGCTCGAGGTCATCCTGCGGGCGCGGCGCCTGGGGCGTGTGGGGCGGCGCGAGGGCGAGCGCGTGCTGTTGCGCGGCGCGGTCGAGCAGCTGGGACTCCCGTCGCTGCTCACGATGCTCGAGCAGGAGCGCAAGACCGGCGTGCTGCGGCTGACGCGCGACGAGACGGTGGCGTGGCTGTCGTTCGTGAACGGGCGGCTGGTGCGCGCGCGCGCGAGCGACAAGCGCGACGATTCGCGTTCGACGGTGATGCGCGTCCTCGACTGGACCGCGGGTCACTTCGAGCTGTCCGCGGGCGGCGCCGAGGGCGACCCCGAGCTCGATGACTCGGTCACGCACCTGCTGCTCGAGCACGCGCGCGTGACGGACGAAGCGCGCGCGCGTAGCTGACGAAACGCGCGCGCGCAGCTGACGTTGCCGGCGGCTAGAAGCTCGAGCCGGGCTCCTGGAGGAAGTCGACCTCCTCGCCGGTCGACGTGCGCTCGAGGAGGGCGTTGCGATGCGGGTAGCGGCCGAAGCGATCGATGATGGCCTTGTGCCGGTGCGCGTAGTCGAGGGCGGCGGCGAGCGTCGCGATCTCGCCGGCCGGCGCGGCGGCGGCCTTCGCCTCGGCATGGAGCGCCTCGTAGTGGGCCACGCTCTCGCGCTGGGTCTCGCGATCCTCGGCGTGCTCGAACGGCAGGAGCAGGAACATGCGCTCGAGGTAGCCGAGCTCGCGGTCGTGGCCCTCGGCGAGCGCGCCGCGCGCGGCGTCGAGCGCCCGGGCGTCGTAGGCGAACGCGCCCGCCGTGCCGCGGAACACGTTGCGCGGGAACTGGTCGAGCACGAGGATCAGCGCCAGCGCGCCGCGCGGGGTCGCGGGCCAGCCGGTGAGCTTGCCGGCGGCGGCCTCGTCGAGGAGCGCGCCGAACCGCGTGCGGATGCTGGCGTCGAACGCCGGGTCGGGCCTGAACCAGCGCTGCATCCGGGTCTCGGGAGAGTCGCCGGCGGCGCCGAACCAGAAGCTGATGACGTCATCGATCCGCGGATCGCCCATGGCTCACGGTATCGTGGCGGCGTCGTGACGTCGACCCACCTGACGATGGAGCCGTATCTGGCGCAGCGCGCGCGGTGGCCACGCGATGGCCGCCACGTGATGGCGCAGTACGATGCCGAGCGCGTCGTCGTGTACCAGGCGTACCGTCCGGCCATCGGACACTTCGCGGCGGCGCATGGCTACTTCGGCGGCGAGTTCTCGCTCGGCCGCATGAGCTGGGTGAAGCCGAACTTCCTGTGGATGATGTTCCGCAGCGGCTGGGGGACCAAGGAAGGCCAGGAGGTCGTGCTCGCGGTGTGGCTGCGGCGCGCCGCGTTCGACGCGGTGCTCGAGGCCGCGGTCACGCACGGCGAGACCGACGTGCGCCTGCAGTGGGATCCCGACCACGGCCCCTCGGGCGCGCCGGTCGAGCGCCGCGCGGTGCAGCTCGGGTTGCGCGGCGAGACGCTGCGTCGCTACGCGAAGGAGTGGGTGCTACGGATCGAGGACGTGACGTCGATGTGCCACGAGCAGCACGCGCGATGGAAGGACGGCGGTGATGCCGCGCTGGCGGTCCCGCGCGAGGAGCCGTATCCGGTCACGCCGGCGGCGCGCGTCGCGCTGGGGATGGACGACACGTGACCGAGCGCGACGACGCGCGCGCGAACGACGACGGCGGACGGAAGCGCGCGGCGCTCGGATTCGTCGTCATGATGGGACTGGTCAGCCTGTTCGCCGACGCCTGCTACGAGGGCATGCGCAGCGCGGTGGGTCCGTATCTCGCGCATCTCGGCGCGAGCGCGACCGCGGTCGGCATCGTCGCAGGCTCGGGCGAGCTCGTCGGCTACGGCCTGCGCTACGTCACCGGCCGCATCGCCGATCGCACGCGCGCGTACTGGGCGCTCACGATCATCGGCTACTCCACGAACCTGATCGCCGTGCCCTTGCTCGCCGTGGCACAGAGCTGGGAGATGGTGGCCGCGCTCATCGTGCTCGAGCGCCTGGGCAAGGCGATCCGCAACCCGGCGCGCTCGACGATCCTGTCATTCGCGGCGTCGGAGCTCGGCCACGGCAAGAGCTTCGCGCTGCACGAGGCGATGGATCAGCTCGGCGCCGTCATCGGCCCGCTCTCCGTCGCGGCCGTGCTGTGGTGGCGCGGCGACGGCATCGGCGGCTACCAGTGGGCGTTCGCGCTGCTCGCCATCCCGGCCGCGCTCAGCGTGCTGACGGTGGTGACGGCGCGGTCGCGGGTGCCCGATCCACGCTCGCTCGCATCGTCGAGCGACGACGACTCCGATCGTCCCCTGGGCCGCCCGTTCGTCTTGTATCTCGTCGGCGTCGCGCTGGTCGGCTTCGGGCTCGCCGACTGGGCGCTCCTCGCCTTCCACCTCGAGCACCGCGACGTCCTCACCGGCGCGCTCCTGCCCGTCGTCTACGCCGCCGCCATGGCCGCCGACGGCGGCGCCGCGCTCCTCGTCGGCGGCGCGTTCGATCGCGCGCGCGCCCGCGGCGGCACCGGCCTCACCGTGCTCGCCGCTGCGCTGCTGGTGGCCGCGGCGTCCTTGCCTCTCGTCTTGCTCGGCAACGCCGCGACCGCCATCGCCGGCATCGCGCTCTGGGCCGTCGGCCTCGGCGCCACCGAATCGATCGGCAAGGCCACCGTCGCCATCCTCTCGCCGCGCGCGCGCCGCGGCGCCGCCTACGGCCTCTACTACCTCGTCTTCGGCACCGCCTGGTGGCTCGGCAGCATCCTCATCGGCGTGATGAGCGACCACTCGCGCACCCTCGCCTCCGCGTTCGGCGTGGTCGCCTTGCTCGCCGCCGCCGCCACCATGCTCGCCGCCGACCGCGCGGCGCGTCTCGCTTAGCGCGCGAGCGGCGGGACCTCGAGCTCCCAGACGCCGCGCGACGCGTCGAGGTCGCGCACCGCGACCTCGATGCCGATGAACTGCCGCAGCAGATCGACCTGCGTCGTGGTGTGGAGCGACGGCTGGACGGTGCGGAAGACGCCGCCGCGTCCCAGGGCGAGCGGAACGAGCAGCTGATCGGCGAGGTACTCGCCGACCGGCACGCCGGCGGCGAGCCACGCGGCGGCCTCGTCGGCGGCCTGCTTGGCGACGCGCTCGGCGGGCACGCCCTTGTCGCCGATGGCGACGAACATCTCGGTCACGTGCGCGCACGCGATCTCCACGGACACCGCGTTCCCGGGGCCGGGCGCGCGCGTGGCCTCGACGATGCCGCACGCCGAGGCGTCCCAGCCGAGGAGGTCGCACGCGGTCGCGATCTCGCGCTCCGCGACATGACGGGGCAACGCGCTCACGAGCGAGGTCACGAGGCGCGACGTCACGTCGCCGCGCTCGCGCAGGTCGAGCCGCGCCAGCCGCGACGCGCCGTCGCCGCCGCTGCCCGTGACGGTGAGGTGAATGCGGCCGCCACCGGCCGGGTAGAAGCCCGCACGGTCGAGGCGCGCCTCGATGCGCGCTCCGAGCCGCCGCAGGATCGGCATCAGCACGCGCGCGAAGTAGTCGAAGGTCGGCGCCATCGGGTTGTGGGTGCCGCCTTCGATCGTGATCGTGAAGACGCCCTCGCCCACCAGCAGCGCAGGCAACAGGGCCTGCACCACGAGCAGCGTGCTGCCCGCCGAGCCGATCGGGAACGTGTAGTCGCCTGCGCGCACCGGTCCCGGCACGAAGGTGAGCTCGCGCGAGCCGAGCTCCGCACCACGGACGTCCGCACCGGACACCTCGGCGGCGGCCTTCACCGCCGTCAGGTGCTGGCGCAGGAGCCCCGGCTTGGCGCGTCCAGCCCGGATCTTCTCGACCCGGAACGCACGTCCCGTCGCCAGGGCCAGCGCCAGCGAGGAGCGGAGGATCTGGCCTCCGCCCTCGCCGTGCGAGCCGTCGATGGTGAGGAGCTCGGTCGTCATTGCACTCACGGCTCTATCCCTTCACGCACAGGACCTGGCGCAGCGTGTACACGATGTCGACGAGGTCGCGCTGCGCCTCCATCACGGCATCGATCGACTTGTAGGCCGCCGGCGTCTCGTCGATCACGTCGGCGTCCTTGCGGCACTCGACGCCCGCCGTCGCGGCCGCGTGGTCCTCGACGGTGAAGCGCCGCTTCGCCTCGGTGCGCGACATCGCGCGACCCGCACCGTGGCTGCAGCTCTCGAACGACTCCGGGTTACCCGTTCCGCGCACGATGTAGCTCTTCGCGCCCATCGAGCCCGGGATGATGCCCAGCTCCCCCTTGCCCGCGCGCACCGCACCCTTGCGGGTCACGAACACGTTCGCGCCGTAGTGGTGCTCCTTGCGGACGTAGTTGTGGTGGCAGTTCACCGCCTCGAGCTCCGCCGAGAACTCCGGCAACGCACCGGCCGAACGCAGCGCCGCGATCACCGCGCGCATCATCAGCTCGCGGTTCATCGTCGCGTAGTTCTGGGCCCAGCTCACCGCGCGCACGTAGTGCACGAAGTGCTCCGTACCCTCCGGCAGGTACGCCAGGTCGTCGTCGGGCAGGTTCACGAACCAGCGCCGCATCTCGCGCTTCGCCAGCTCGATGAAGTAGCTACCGATCCGGTTACCGACACCGCGCGAGCCCGAGTGCAGCATCACCCACACGCGGTCCGACTCGTCGAGGCACACCTCGATGAAGTGGTTACCGGTGCCGAGCGTACCCAGGTGCTGCACGTGCGAGCCGCGACCCAGCTTCGGATGCTCGGCGACGATCGCGTCGTAGCCCGGGCGCAGGCTCTCCCACGCCTCGGCCTGCGCCGCCGGCAGGTCGTGCCACGCGCCGCGGTCGTTCGGGCCACCGTTGTCGGTACGGCCGTGCGGAACCGCCGCCTCGATCGCCGAGCGCAGACCCTTCAGGTCGTCGGGCAGATCGCTCGCCGACAGCGACGTCCGCACCGCCATCATGCCGCAGCCGATGTCGACGCCGACCGCCGCCGGGATGATCGCGCCCACCGTCGAGATCACGCTACCGACCGTCGCACCCTTGCCGTGGTGCACGTCCGGCATCGCCGCCACCCACTTGTGGATGAACGGCAGCTTCGCGATGTTGACGAGCTGCTTGCGCGCCGCGTCCTCGAACGGCACGCCGTTCGTCCACGACTTGATGTGCACACCGCCCTCGACATTGGTGACCTGGTAGTTCGTGTTCGTCATAGCGGGCCGCCGTAAGAGCAGCTTACGTGCCGGCGTAAGTGCTGGAGTGCCGTGGCGGGATTTGCCCTGGCTTATACGATTGGATAGACTCTTATCCATGCGGTCCGTGCGGAACGTCGTCATCGGGATGCTGGGGACGACGCTCGATACCGGCAAGGGGCCGCAGCGGTGGGAGCGGTGGCGGCCGACGGTGGCCATCTGCTCGCAGGAGGATCTCGAGATCGCGCGCCTCGAGCTGCTGCATCCACCGAAATGGGCGGCGCTGGCCGAGCTCGTGGCGGCGGACGTGAAGCAGGTGTCGCCGGAGACCGAGGTGCGGCTGCACGCGCTGCCGGTCGAGGATCCGTGGGACCTCGAGCAGGTGTACGGCGCGCTGCACGACTTCGCGCGCGCATACCGCTTCGACGTGGAGCGCGAGCGGTACCTGATCCACATCACGACCGGCACGCACATCGCGCAGATCTGCATGTTCCTGCTCGCAGAGTCGCGGCACCTGCCCGGCGACCTGGTGCAGACCTCGCCGTTGCGCCCGCCCAGAGACGGGCCCACCGGCCTCAGCGAAACCGGGGCCGACAAGACGCGCCAGGGCTCGTACCAGATCATCGATCTCGATCTCGCGCGGTACGACCGCGTCGCGGCGCGATTCGCGCGCGAGCACGCCGATGCGGCGACGATGCTGAAGGCGGGCATCGCGACGCGCTCGGCGTCGTTCAACCGCATGATCGACGAGCTCGAGCAGGTCGCCGTCGCGTCGCGCGATCCGATCCTGTTTCTGGGCGCGACCGGCGTCGGCAAGTCGGAGATGGCGCGGCGCGTGTACGAGCTCAAGAAGGCGCGGCGCAAGCTCTCCGGCCCGATGGTCGAGGTCAACTGCGCGACCATCCGCGGCGACGGCGCGATGAGCGCGCTCTTCGGTCACGTGAAGGGCGCGTTCACGGGCGCGGCCAACGCGCGCGCCGGATTCCTCCTGCAGGCCGACCGCGGCGCGCTCTTCCTCGACGAGATCGGCGAGCTCGGCGCCGCCGAGCAGGCGATGCTCCTGCGCGCGCTCGAGGAGAGACGGTGGCCGCCGCTCGGCGCCGACACGGAAGTGACGAGCGACTTCCAGCTGCTCGCCGGCACGAATCGCGACTTGCCGGCGGAGGTCGCCGCGGGCCGCTTCCGCACCGACCTCCTGGCGCGCATCGACCTCTGGACGTTCCGGCTGCCGGGGCTCGCCGAGCGCCGCGAGGATCTCGAGCCGAACCTCGACCACGAGCTCGAGCGCACCAGCGCCGCGCTGGGCGTGCGCGTGACGATCGCGCGCGAAGCGCGTTCGGCCTTCCTCCGCTTCGCGATGTCCGACGAGGCTTCATGGCTCGGCAACTTCCGCGACCTCGGCGGCGCCGTGAAGCGCATGGCGACGCTCGCGCCCGGCGGCCGCATCACGACCGCGCAGGTCTCGGCGGAGACGTCACGCCTGCGCGGAGCGTGGAGTGCGCGACGTGCATCCTCCGACTCGGGCGTCGCCCTCGCGGGGGACGAGCGGGACCTCGTCGACGCCGTCCTCGGCGCGCGCGCCGCGCAGCTCGACCTCTTCGATCGAGCGCAGCTCGAAACGGTGCTGCGCACCTGCCGCGGCGCGCGCTCGCTCTCCGACGCCGGCCGGCGCCTCTTCGCCGTCTCGCGCTCGCAGAAGACGTCCTCGAACGACGCCGATCGCCTGCGCAAGTACCTCGCGCGCTTCGACCTCAGCTGGGACGAGGTCGCGGCGCGCTAGCCAGCTGACGTAGCGGCTAGCCGCGCAGCGACTTCCAGACGTGCAGCGCCGCGTACGGCAACGACACCAGCGCGCTGCCGACCGCGGCGATCGCCGCCGGCAGCGCCGAGTCCGGCGAGACGCGCCACATCACGTCGCTCGGCGCGGGCAGGTGCCGCCCATTCGCGACGAGCGCCTCGGCGGCGCCGACCTGCGGGATGACGAGCGCCGCGACCACGACGCCGAGAATGGTCGTGATCACGAAGACGATCGAGTGGCCGCTGAACAGCAGCATGACGCCGGCGATGCACACGAGCATCGCGATCAGCGGCCACATCGGCGCCGCCGCGCCTGCGGGCTGCCAGCCGCGAAGCAAGAAGTGGCCGAGGATCCCGAGCAGCCAGCCCAGCACGGTCGAGACGCGCCAGAACGATCGCGGCAGCTCGCGCCACCGGTTGAGCCGCAAGCCGGGACCCGACGCGCCGAAGTCGAAGCGCTGCTGCAGGTCGCGCGACATCAGGAGGAGCACACCGGCGCCCATGGCGTAGGCGCTCCAGTGCAGGCTCTGCTGTACCCAGCCCGCTCCGTAGCGGAGGCCGCTGAGGTGTGCGGCGATCGCGGACAGGAGGATGCCGATCGCGACCACGCGCGCCGCGAAGAACCGCACCGCGAAGAGCGCGGTCCCGGCGACGAACACCCCGAGATGCCACGGGTTTACGGTCGGTAGCGTGAACTGGAACCCGCAGATGGTGAGCCCGCCGCCGATGAGGATGACCTCGCGCGGCGTGCGCCCCAGGAGCGGACGGAGCGATGTATCCAGGCCCTTCATGGATCCCTCCCTGAAAACGAGCACGCGGAACGTCGCCCGGCGGACGACTATTCCTTGTACGCGCCGCGGGGGCGCCCGGTCTGTCAGGCCCGGGTCAGCGATCGTCGTCGTCGGACCCGGGCTCTCCTACGTCCGCCGCGGCCCCGGCCTGTGCCATGGCGAGATCAGGCCATGCTTCTGCCAGCCCTGGCGGAGCAAATACGACGTCGGGAACCGGATGGGGAGCGGACCGTCCTCGGGAAACGGAAGCGCATCGAACCGGATCACCTGCGGTGGCGGGCCCGTGTCCCAGCCCGTGAAGTACGGGCCCGTGGAGAAGCGATCCATGCGCGGCGGAGGCCCGGAGATGTCGCGATCCTCGCCGTGCTTGCGCCAGTTCCCGAGAACGTACGCCAGCGCGTTGCGAACCTGCGACGGCGTCTGGAGCTTCTCGATGTGGTAGCGGTCCGCGAACACGCGGCGCCTGCCGCCAAGCGCCGCGCTCACGTTCTTGGCGAGGGAGACGCCGAAGCTCCGCATCGCGCGCGTGAGCGCTGCGTGATCGTCCGCCTCGATGATCAGGTGCAGGTGGTTCCTCTGGATCGAGATATGGCAGAGGCGCGCTTCCTCGAACCGGTTGGCGAGGAGCATTGCGCGCTGCGCGAGCTGATATCCGCGCCGGCGGCGCATCGTCGGCAGCCCATCGCACAGCCGAATCGTGATGTGGAGCGGCACGTGCCTCGACTGCACCGGGCGACGCAGGTGCGAGACGCCCGCCTTCTTCCCGTTCTTCGGCTTGCGCCCCGCGCCTTCGCGCGGCCCACCGTGCCGCGTCGCCTTGCGCTTCGGCCGCGTCGGCACACCGAGCAGTCGGAGCTGCCCGGGCTGCCCGGACGGTTGTTTGGAGCGAGCGCGCGCCATCGAATTCAAACTTGATTTAGCGTATATGGAGTCAGACCACAAGGGCTTGTTCTCAAGTGCCGACGGAGATTCCGCGAAACGTGGCCGATCTTCGACGGTCAACCTTCGGTTCGCGCGCGCTCGGCCCCAGGCGCCGCAGTAGCCACCGCGGCTTGTACGCCGAGGCCCGGGAACAACGCCGTCCCGTCGGCCGTCATGCGGCGCTGCGCCGCCGTGATCGACGACGCCCTTACCGTCTACCGCAGCGAGCCGCCGCCCCCACCACCGCCGCCGCCCTCGCCGTCATCCGCGCCCACTGCGCCCTCGGACTGATCGTCGCCCTCGGGGATCCGGTACTCCTCGGAGAGCCACTTGCCGAGATCGATGGTCTGGCAGCGGAACGAGCAGAACGGGAAGGCGTCGACGCCGCGCTTCGGGTCGACCACCGTGCCGCGCACGGCCGGCTTGCCGCAGATGGTGCAGGTACAGACGTCGCCCGGCTTTCGCGCGGTCCCCATCGCCGCCACCCTACTCCTTGCGCTCCAGGCCGTAGTACGCGCACTTCTGGATCAGGTAGCTGCGGCTGATGCCGAGCTCCTTCGCGAGCTGCGACTTGTTCCAGTGCGTGCGGATGAGGCCCTGCAAGATGACGTCGGACTCGACGGACTCCATGGTCTCACGCAGCGTGCCGTTGAGCTCGCGTCCGCCCAGGCGCGTCTGCGCGGGCACCGGCTCGGCGTCGCGGATGCGCTGCGACAGGAGCTCCACGCCGATCTCCTGCGCGTCGCCGCCGAGCACGAGCGCGCGCTCGATCTCGTTCTCGAGCTCGCGGATGTTGCCCGGCCAGCCATAGCCGGCGAGCAGCGCCATCGCCGCGTCGGTGGGACGCGGCACGTCGCTGCTGGCGAACTGCGCGTCGCCGCGCGCCATCCGCGCCGCGTGGTGCTTCTTGATGAAGTGCTCGACCAGGATCGGGATGTCGGTCGGGCGATCGCGCAGCGGCGGCACCGTGATCTTCAGGACGTTCACGCGATAGAACAGGTCCTCACGGAACTGACGCTGCGCCACCATCGCGTGCAGGTCCTTGTGCGACGCCGCGATGATGCGGACGTCCACCTTGATCGGCTTGGTCCCGCCGACCGGGATGAACGTGCCCTCCTGCAACACCCGCAAGAGCTTCACCTGCAGCGCCGGCGACATGTCGCCGATCTCGTCGAGGAAGAAGGTCCCGCCGTCGGCGACCTCGAACAGGCCCTTCTGATCCTTCACGGCGCCGGTGAACGCGCCGCGCACGTGACCGAAGAGCGCGCTCTCGAGCAGGTTGTCGTTGAACGCCGAGCAGTTCTGCACGACGAACGTCTTCTTCGCGCGCGGCCCGTGATAGTGGATGGCGCGCGCGATGAGCTCCTTGCCGGTGCCGCTCTCGCCGTGCACCAGCACCGTCGACTCGCTGCGCACGATCTTCTCGAGCAGCCGGATCACGTCGCGCACCGTCGGGCTCTGGCCCACGATCTCCGTGAACGGGTGACCCGGCCCGGTCGGCGCCGTCGCGGCGGTGAAGAACCGCGGCGCCTGACGCACGACCTCGGCCGCCGCCGCCGCCACCAGATCGCGCAACCGCTCGAGCTCGACGTCGGGCAAGCGCGGCACGTCCGCGACGTGACGATCCGCGTCGCCCTCGATCTCGGCGAACTCGCGCACCTTCCGCAGGAGCTCGTTCTTGCCGACCACCGTCGGATCCATGCGCATGCTGCCGCCGGTGAACACGAATCCGATCAGCTCGCCGTGCAGCCAGATCGGCGCCGCGACGACGTCGAACCCGAGGTGGCATTGATGCACGTACGCGGTCGGCGGCTCACCGGGTCCGCTCGCGCGTCCCGCGCGCAGGTGATCCTTCACGACGCGCACGCTCTCGTTGCAGCGCCGGAAGCCTTCCTTCGAGAACAGCGCCAGCCGGCACAGCTCGTTCTGCGACGGGAAGATCTTCCCGTCGGCGTGATCGAGCACGTAGCCCTTCGGATCGGCGAAGGCGAGCTCGAGGCCCCACCAGCGGCGCAACACGTCGCGAATGAGCGCGACCGTCGGCAGCTCACGGAACCTACGGAGGTCAACCACTGTCCGCGGACTATAGCAGCCGCCAGCCGCTCCCGTCGTCGACGGCGACACCGTCCTCGGCCAGCTTCACCAGGTGGGCCAGGAGCGAGCGTTGCGCCAGCGGCCACAGGAACGACGGCGTGTCGGCGTAGGCCACCGCACAAAGATCGGCAGCGCTCTTCGGAGAAGACCCGAGCGCGTCACGCACGCGTCGCTCGCGCATCAGCCGGTGCGCGATGTACTCGCGCAGCTTGGCCGGTCCGTCCGCGATGACCGGGCCGTGCGATGGCAGGAGCGCGCCGGCGCCTTCGGCGATCATCCGCGCGAGCGACGCCAGGTACGTCGCCATGTGGCCGCCGTCCGGGTCGATCAGGATCGTGCCGAGGCCTGCCACCATGTCGCCCGCGATCATCGCGGCGCTCGCCTCGTCCCGGAACACGAGGTGCCCCACCGCGTGTCCCGGTGTGTGAAGCACGCGCAGCGCGCGGCCGCCGATCGCGATGACCTCGCCGTCGCGCAGAAGGCGCGCGATCGCGAGCCCCGGCAGCTCGGCCGCCGTCGCCTCGTGCGCCCAGATCGGCGCTCCCGTCGCCTCGGCGAGCGCCGCCGCCCCACCCACGTGGTCGCCGTGATGGTGCGTCAGCAGCACCGCCACCAGCTGCCCGCGTGCACGCACCGCGTCGACGAGCGCCGCCTGCTGATCGGGGAACGGCGAACCCGGGTCGACCGCCACCATCTCCCCGTCGCCGACGAGGTAGCAGGCGGTATGGGCCGCCGGCGGCAGCGTCGGGGTTCGCAGCGCCACCGACGCGATACCGGGTGCCGCCTCGGTTAGCTCCGGGGCAGCGATCGCCACGTCACCGCCGGTCAGGCGGCGCACTTCCGCATAGATGGATTCGACGCTCACTCGTCCTCGAAAGATGATGACGCAGCCTCGATCAGGCCGTATTCTCAGGGAGCCTAGAGCGGACCATGGTCAGCGTAACCGCTCGCAAGATCCGCGACCACAGCATCGAACGCACCACCAACAGTGGCGCGCTGGGCAGGGTCTACACCGGATACTTGATCAGCTATCCGTTCGTGGGGCGCGGAATGGTGATCTTTCGCGACCCGCACGGGCACCGCATGATCACCACGCCGGTGAAGCGGGTCCTGGGCGAGCCGGGCGGCAAGATGATCTACGTCGAGACCGAGAACAGCGTGTACCGCCTGGAGATTCATGGCGAGCCGCTGTTTCCCATGAAGGCTCCCGGCGAGTGAGGCCCGGCCGCGAGGAGTGGGGCGGCGAGCGAAGCGAGTAACGGGGCAGCTCCCAGGACGAAGCGGCGCGAAGGGCGCAGCCCGAGCAGGGCCGAACGGACGACAATCGAGTAATGTCGCGCGGCAAGTGACGCTCCTCGATCGACGTTTGATCCTGGTCATGGGCAAAGGCGGCGTGGGCCGCAGCACCATGGCCGCGGCGATCGCTGCGGCGTGCGCGCGACGCGGTCGCCGCACCCTGCTCTACCAGAGCAACGCCAACGATCGCTTCGGTGACTACTTCGGTAAGCCGCCGCTCGGCACCGAACCCACCGAGCTCGCGCCCAACCTCTACGGCCTCAACACGAGCCCGGCCGCCGCGCTGAAGGAGTACGGGCTCATGATCCTGAAGTTCCAGAAGGTCTACGACATGATCTTCGAGAACCGGATCACCAAGGCGTTCCTGCGCGCCATCCCGGGGCTCGACGACTACTCGGTCATCGGCAAGGCGTGGTTCCACACCACCGAGGAGAAGCGCGGGCGCCCGGTGTGGGACACGCTCGTGTTCGACATGCCGGCGTCGGGGCACAGCCTCACGATGCTGCGCATCCCGTGGGTGATCCTGGAGACCGTGCCCGAGGGTCCGCTCACGCGCGACGCACGCACGCTGCAGACGCTGCTCCGCGATCAGGCGCGCACCGCCGCGATCATCGTGACCATCGCCGAGGAGATGCCGGCGACCGAGGCGCGCGAGCTGACCGGCAAGCTGGCGCCGCTCGGCATCGTTCCGCAGCGCGTGCTCGTGAACCAGATGGCGACCGATCACTTCCCGGCCGGCTCGCCGGCGGCGCGCATCCTCGGGGCGCTGAAGTCGCATCCGGCGACCGATCGGCTGCTCGCCGCGCTCACCTCGCACGGCGCGATGGCGAAGGCGCGGCGCGCGCTCAACGAGCACTACTTCGCCGAGATCGCGGCGACGGTGCCGGCGCCCGCGTATCCGATTCCGTACCTGTCGCGCGAGGCGCTCTCGCCCGTGGACATCCAGCAGCTATCGGCGCTCGTCGAGCGGGCCCTCACCACCCCCGCCGGCTGAGCCAGCGCCGGGCGTGGGCTCCGGCCCTTCGTCGGCGGTGGCGTCGACGGGCGCAGCCTCGACCTGGACGGCCACGCCCGACGCGCGCGCCGAGCGCCAGCCGAGGAACTTGCGGAGCGTCCAGATGCCCGAGTCGGGCGTGACGTCGAACTCGAGGTTGGCGACCTTGTCCGCGCCCATGGTCTTCGCGGCGACGATGAGCATCCGGTTCACGACGCGGTCGAGATCGACCTTGCCGGGGATCGGGATGAACAGGATGTAGCCGGTGGTGGCGTTCACCTGGATCGCGGCGATCGGGCGGAGGCCGGGGCCCGCGGCCACGTTCTCGGGCTGCACGCGCACCGTCGACACCGACGAGCAGGCGGCAATCGCCGTCGAGATCACGAGCACAACCAGGCCGTGAGCCGCCGCACGCGGTCGGAACATGGCTCGACCGTATCACGCGGTCCGCGCCGGCTTGGTGTACGATGAGCACATCGTGAGCGCCTGGGGGCGGCGACCTTCCCGACGAGCCGCGCTGCTCGCGGTGACGCTCGTGGTGGCGATCACGATGCCGCGCGCGTCCGCGCAGCCCGCGCCGCCGCCGGCACCGGAACAGGCTCCTCCCGACGAGGTCGGCCCCGAGCAGGCGCTCACGCAGAAGATCGCGGTCTGGCGCATCGACGCGCTCGGCATCGAGACCGAGCTGGTGGCGCGCCTCGAGTCGCTGTTCCGCATGGAGCTCGATCGTCTGGCGGCACGCGCGCTGCCGACGCGCACGCAGATCGACAAGGCGATCGCCGGCGAGCGCAGCTTGCAGAGCTGCGGCGGCGAGGACAAATGTCTGGCCGCGATCGGCAAGAAGCTGGGCGTCGACGTGATGGTGACCGGGTCGGTCGCCGCGCTCGGCGAGAGCTACATCCTCAACATCAAGGCCGTCGACGTCGGACGCGCCGTGCAGATCCGACGCATCGCGACCGATCCGTTGCGCGGCAGCCCCGACGAGCTCATCGACAGCATCCGCGTCGCGGCGTACCGCCTGCTCGCGCCCGATCAGCTGCACGGCTCGGTCTTCGTCCTCTCCGATTCGGTCGGCGCCAAGGTCAGCCTCGACGGCAAGGTGGTGGGCATGACGCCGCTGCCCGCGCCGATCACCAAGCTCTCGCTCGGCGAGCACCAGCTGCAGGTCGAGATGAAGGACTACTACCCGTTCGAGGAGAAGGTGGTGGTCCGCTTCCAGAAGTCGACGCGCGTCACCGTGCGGCTCGCGCCGCGCGCCGAGGTGCCCGTGGGACCGCCGCGGACCGTCGTGCGCGGCAAGAAGCCCTGGTACACGTCCAAGTGGGCCTACGCCGGCGCGGGTGTGACGGCGCTCATCATCGGGGTCGCGATCGGGCAATCGCTCGGCGCGCCGACCGAAGTACGATGCGATCAGATGACGCCATGCGACTAGCGCCGCTCCTCCTCGTGTGTGCGATGTCCGCCGTGGCCTCCGCCGCGCCGCCGGCCAAGCCCACGCGCATCGCGGTGGCGCCGCTGTCGACGCTCGGGACCGAGGACACCTCCGCCGCCGCGAAGAAGATGGAGAGCGAGCTCGCGAGGGAGCTGGGCGCCGCGTCGGGCGCGAAGGTCGTCGCCGGCGCCGACGTCGTCGACGAGATCAAGAAGGCCAAGAAGCCGATCCTGCGCGCGTGCGATGGCAACACGGCGTGCCTGACCGAGCTGGGCAAGCTCATGGGCGCGTCGCACGTCGTGTTCGGCGAGGTCGGCGGCCTGGGCGACGTGCAGGTCATCTACCTGGTGCTGGTCGACGTCGCGAGCGGCAAGGAAGTGCGCCGCGCGCAGGTGCAGATGGCGGTCGCCGAGCAAGGCGGCATCAAGGGCGGCGCGGTGCGCCTCGTCGACCCCGAGAAGTTCACGGGCCGGCTGGTCGTGACCACGCCGGTGAAGGACGCCGTCATCTACGTCGATGGCCGCCGCGTCGGCAAATCGCCGGCGCCGCCGGCCGCGCTCCCCGTCGGGCCGCACGCGCTGCGCGTGACGCACCCCGAGCATCGCGACTTCGTGCGCTTCGTCGAGATCGGGTTCGACAAGGACACGCCGGTCGGCGTCGAGCTCACGCCGTACGCGTCGATCGAGACCGAGCTCGGCGCCACCGACGGCGGCAAGCCGATCTCGAACGTCACCTACGTCGACGGCAAGCCGAAGTGGTACCGCGAGTGGTGGGCCATCGCGGGCTTCGGCGCCGTCGCGCTCACCGGCGCGATCGTGATCGGCGTGGCGACCGCCGACGACGTCGACTTCGACGCCTCGGGCACCGTGAAGCCGCCGCAGTAGACGCCGCGACTGCGGTACCATCCGCCGATGGCCGAGGGGGCGGCTCGGACGCTGACCATGCTGCTGCGCGACTGGCGCGCCGGCGACGCGGGCGCGCGCGACGAGATCATCCCCATGGTCTACGGCGAGCTGCACAAGCTGGCGGCCGCCTACCTGCGCGGCGAGCGGCCCGGGCACACGTTCCGCCCCACCGATCTGGTCTCCGAGGCCTACCTGCGGCTCGCCGACGGCGCCCACCCGGAGTGGGACGGGCGCGTGCACTTCTTCGCGATCGCCGCGCGCACGATGCGCCAGATCCTCGTCGACCACGCGCGCAAGCGTGACGCCGGCAAGCGCGGCGGCGGCGAGCGCGCCGTGACGCTCGACGAAGGCGCCGTCGCGCTCGACCGGCCGGCGCGCATGATCGCGCTCGACGACGCGCTGCGCGAGCTCGAGGTCATGGACGAGCGCAAGGCCAAGGTCCTCGAGCTCCACTACTTCGGCGGGCTCACGCAGGACGAGATCGCCCGCGCCATCGACGTCCACGTCAACACCGTGGCCCGCGACCTGCGCCTGGCCGAGGCGTGGATCCGGCGCCAGATGACGGCGGAGGCGTGAGATGCGCGATTCGCGCACCGCGCGTTGTGGGTTTCGGCCGCGGTCTGCGCATGGGTGGGTAAGCGTGCGTCTAGCCCTGCTCATCCTCGTCGCGTTCTGCGGGGTCGCCGTGGCGCAGGAAGCGCCCGCGCCGCCGCCCCCGCCGCCGGTCGAGCTGCGCCCGTGGGCCGCCGGCGTTCCCGAAGCGGAGCAGCAAATCGCGCTGGCGGGCCTCGAGCGCGGCAACGTCGAGTACGCCGAGTCCCGTTACGCGCCGGCGATCGCGATCTACCGCGAGGCCCTGAAGCACTGGGACCATCCCGCCATCCGCTTCAACGTCGCGGTCTGCCTCATCAACCTCGACCAGCCGATCGAGGCGCGAGACGAGCTCGAGCGGGCGCTCGTCTTCGGCGAGGCGCCGCTCGGCCCCGACCTGTACAAGCAGGCCTTGACCTACCGCAAGCTCCTCGACGGCCAGCTCGCCCACATCACGATTCGCTCGACCGAGCCGGACGCCGAGGTACGCCTCGACGGCGCGTTCCTGTTCCGCGCGCCCGGCGAGCGCACGCTGTGGCTCCGGCCCGGCGAGCACCAGCTGGTGGCGACCAAGGCCGACTTCCTCACGTACTCGGAGACGCTGTCGCTCCACGGCGGCCTCACCGACACCATCGACGTGCGGCTCATGCCGTTCACGTCGACGACGCGCACCACGCGCCGCTGGAAACCCTGGAAGCCCTACGCCGTCGCCGGCGCCGGCGTGCTCGTCGCCGGCTTCGGCGGCATCGCCTACGCGCTCGCCGCGCGCGACTACGACCGCTACGACGACGAGATCCGCGAGGTGTGCCCGCGCGGATGCAACGCCGAGGAAGTCGAGGGCCTCGGAGACGTGCGTGCGATCAAGAACAGGGCCGAGACCAAGCAGGCGTTCGCGGTCTCGCTGTTCGTCGTCGGCGGCGCGGCGGTGATCGCCGGCGGCGTCGGTCTCTATCTCAACCAGCCGCGCACCGAGGTCGTCGCGCCGCCGGCCCCTCCTCCCGTCATGCCTGGTGTCATCGTCGGCCCCGGCGGCGTGATGTTCACGCTCGACGGTGGTTTCTGATGCGCCGGCTGGCGTCGGCCATCGCCGCCCTCGCCGTGGCCGGCTGCCTTGGCGCAGACACCGTGGAGTGTGCGAACGGTGGAGTGTGTCCAGCGGGCCTGGTTTGCCGGCTCGACCGCGACGCACACGTGTGCGTGGCGGAGACGTGTGGAAACGGCACCGTCGACGTGGGAGAGACCTGTGACGACGGCAACAACGATTCGGGCGACACGTGCGCTGGCGACTGCGTCAGCCCGCCCAGCTGCGGCGATGGCGACCTCGACCCCGGCGAAGAGTGTGATGACGGCAACCGCGCCTCGGGCGACGGCTGTCAGGCGACGTGCCGCTTGCCCATCAGACCTCCGGCGAGGTGGGCCGCGGCCCTCGCCTATGACTCGGCGCGCGACGTCCTCGTCATGTTCGGCGGCTACAGCAACGTTCCGCTTCGTGACACCTGGGAGTGGAACGGGATCGACTGGATCGAGCGCGTTCCACCAGAACCGCTCCCGCCACGGCGTGGCAGGGCCGCGATGGCATTCGATCCAGTGCGCCAGCGCGTGCTGATGTTTGGTGGCTACGACAGCATGAACGGCGCGCTCGACGACTTCTGGGAGTGGGACGGTCAGACGTGGCATCAGATCGAACGCGCCGACCATCCCGCGGGGAGCATCCAACCGGCGATGGTGTTCGACGCCGAGCGGGGCGTAGCGAACCTGTACCGCGCCGAGCCGGGCGAATCCGTGTTCGAGCTGTTCCAGTGGAACGGCAGCGAATGGACGCGACGATTCAACTCGGCGATCCCCTCACCGCAGGAACATCCTAGCCCGCTGGGACACCCAGCCATGGCGTTCCATGCGGCGTACGGACAGACCTTTGTCATCGGGAGCTCCGGGCAGGCGGGAACGTGGTTCTGGGACGACGTTCGGTGGAGGGAGAGCTCCGTCCCGTCGCCGAACCGCTTCGTCGATGGGACCATGGCGTACGACAAGGTCCGGGCGCGCCTCGTCTACTTCGGCGGATTCTCCGAGGAGGATCCGACCGATTTCGGCTGGACCTGGGAGTACGACAGCAACGGTTGGATCAACCGCGGCACGTCGCCGGTCCTCTACGGCCGCGGCGACGTCGCCATGGAATACAGCGAGGCGCTCCAGGAGGTCGTCGTCTTCGGCGGTCGAAGTGAGAGCTCGACCGGCGGCACGACGCTGCACGACGACCTGTGGTCGTGGGATGGATCGGCGTGGCGCGAACGGCGCTGATCGCGCTCTTTGCGTGCGGCTGCCTCGGCACCGGCGCCGCGGAGTGTCCTGGCGGCGGAATTTGCCCGCCGGGTCTCGTCTGCCGGCTCGACCATGACGAGCAGGCCTGCGTGATCGCGACGTGCGGGAACGGCGTCGTGGATGCCTCCGAGAGCTGCGACGACGGCAACAATGACTCCGGCGATCTGTGTCCCGGTGATTGCATCGCGCTCGCGCGCTGCGGCGACGGCGTGATCGACGGTGGCGAAGACTGCGACGACGGCAATCGGGTTTCGGGGGATGGCTGCCAGGCGACCTGTCGCGATCCGATCCGCCCGCCGGCGCGCTACGGCATGTCGACCGCGTACGACCGGGCGCGGGGAACGTTGGTCATGTACGGCGGCCTGGGTGATGCCGTCTACGGCGACACGTGGGAATGGAACGGGATCGAGTGGTTCGAGCGCCATCCGTCACCTCCGCTGCCTTCCCCCCGCATGAACGCAGCAATGACGTTCGATCCGGTGCGCGAACGCGTGCTGATGTTCGGGGGCAGCGATCTGGGCGGCCTGGTTCCCGACCTCATGTGGGAGTGGGATGGAACGACGTGGAGCCCACTGGAGCCAGCGGCGACACCATCCATGCGCTTCGCCCCGTCGCTCGCTTTCGATACGACGCGAGGCGTGGCCGTGCTCTTCGGTGGCCGGACGGCAGACGCATCGAGCATGGAGACGTGGGAGTGGGATGGAGCAACGTGGCACCTGAAACCAACGCCACCTCCGGGACCGGTAGAGCGGGCCGGTGCCGCGATCGCGTTCGACGAGGCGCAGAGGCAGACGCTCATGATCGGATCCGCGGTTGGCCCCGACGGCGACCGGACGTGGCAGTGGGACGGCTCGTCGTGGTCCAGCTTCGAATCGGCCACAGCCCCGGACGAGTCCGGGGGCGCCGGCATGGCCTACGATCGGGATCGGCAGGTCACGGTGCTGTTCGGCGGTTCGACGGCCACGTCGATGATGGGGACGGATGGCACCTTCGAGCTCACGGGAAGGAGCTGGGTCGATCGAAGCGACGTCTCCGCCCGCCCGGCTCCGCGTAAGGCGCACGGCATCGCTTACGTCGACTCGCTCCAGGCGGTGATCGTGTTCGGTGGGCTCGGCGCGCGCGACCCCGAACAAGTCCTCCTCGATGACCTCTGGTCCTGGGACGGTGAGTCCTGGCGGGAGCACCTGTGACCCGCACATGCTGGGCCGGGCTCCTCGGCGTGCTGCTCTCCGGCTGCATCGGCGCCGAGACGGTCGAGTGCGCGAGCGGCGGCCTCTGTCCCCCCGGCACGGAGTGCCGGATGGATCGCGGCACGGAGGTCTGCGTGCCGGCGACCTGTGGCAACTCGACGCTCGAGCCGGGCGAAGATTGCGATGACGGCAACACGACGTCGGGGGATGGCTGCCAGGCCACGTGCCGCGTCACGGTCCGTCCAGCACCGCGTGACGGAGTTGCCGTCACCTACGAAACGCGCGGAGGAAGGATCATCACGTTCGGTGGCCGCAACGGCGTCCGCGTGTTCGACGACACGTGGGCGTGGGACGGTGCGAGCTGGTCCGAGCTACCGCTGACGCCCGCACCCCGGCCCGCGGCACGGCACGGCGCGGCGATGACTTACGATTCCATCCGCGGCAGCGTCCTGATGTTCGGCGGGTACGACCTCGACGGGCGGCCGCTCGACGACTTCTACTCGTTGAGTGATCTGCGGTGGTACGGAATGGGTCCCGCGGGCCCCCGCCCGTCGGCGCGCGCCGGCGCGGCGATGGCGTTCGATCGGGTGCGTGGCGTCGTGGTGCTGTTCGGCGGATTGACACCGAACGGAGTGAGCGACGAGACGTGGGAATGGAACGGCGTCGAGTGGTTCCTGCGGACGCCCACCGCAGCGCCGAGCCCGCGCGAAGGGGCCGCGATGACCTACGACGAGGCACGGGCGGAGGTGATGCTGGTCGGCGGCGTCAACGCCAGCGACAACAACACGTGGATCTGGAACGGCACGCGGTGGGCAACGATCGGCGGGCTCCCCACGCCGACCAACCTCCTCGGTGCGCACCTCGCGTTCGACCGGGTTCGACGGGTGCCGGTGCTCTACGGCGGCGTCCGGGTTCCGGACTACATGGAGGCCGGTGGCACCTGGGAGCTCAGGAGCAGCAGCTGGGTCGAGCGCGCGCCGCTGGTCGCCCCACCACCGCGCATCGCGTTCGGGATGACCTACGTCGACACGCTGCAAGGCGTGACCATCTTCGCGGGCAACCACCTGATGCTGGACGCGACCGAGCCCACCGATCCCGGCTACTCCAACGACCTCTGGACGTGGGACGGCGTGACCTGGCGCGAGTACCAGTGATCAGCGCAGCGTCGTCGTGATCTCCTTCGAGCGTTTCTCGAGGAGCTCGCGGCGCGCCTTCTCGCGCTGGTAGAGGGCCTCGGCCTCGATGCGCGTGGTGCGCTCGGCGGCGGCGGCTTGCTCGGCGCGCTGCTCGGCGGCGCGGGCCTTCTGGCCTTCGGCTTCGGCGGCGCGGG
Source organism: Kofleriaceae bacterium (assembly GCA_035525615.1). GTDB lineage: Bacteria > Myxococcota_A > Polyangia > Haliangiales > Haliangiaceae > UBA2376. The sequence continues at coordinate 59,321 of DATLEB010000141.1, forward strand.
CCTCGGCGCGCGCGTTGTCGAGCGCGGCCGCGAGCTGCTCGCGCGTCATCGCGGCCTCGGTGCCCTTCTCGCGCGCCGTGCTCTCGGCGGCCGCGCGTGCCGTCTGCTCGGCCTTCAGCTGATCGAGCTGGGTCTGGACCTGCGCCTCGGCGCGGCGCGCGCGCTCGGCCTCGGCCTGGGCACGCTGCGCGGCGGACACGGCGCTCGCCTTCTCGGCCACGGCTTCGGCGGCGGCGCGGTCGGCGCGGCGCGCCTGCGCGAGCGAGATGACGGCAGCCGCGACCAGCGCGACCGCGACCGCGCTCACGGCGACGACGGCGGCGCGGTTGCGTCCCACGAACTTGCGCACGCGATACGCGAGCGTCGCGACGCGCGCGTCGACCGGGAGTCCCTCGAGATAGCGGCCGAGGTCGGCGGAGAGCTGCTCGATCGAGGCATAGCGGCGAGCTGGATCCTTGTGCAGCGCCTTGAGGATGATGTTGTCGAGATCCCCGGCGACCTCGCGGCGCCGGTCGAGCGGAGCGGCGGCGCTCGGGCGCGGCGGATCGACCTCGCAGATGATGCGCAGGTTCTCGATCATGCGGTCGCCGAGCTTGTGCGGCGGCCGCCCGGTGACCAGCTCGTAGAGGACGGCGCCCACCGAGTACACGTCGGCCGCCGTGGTGACGGGCTCGCCGCGCGCCTGTTCGGGGCTCGCGTACTCGGGCGTGAACAGCGCGTGGCCGGTGCGTGTCTGCGCCTCGCGCTCGATGCCCGGCACGGGCGAGAGCAGCTTGGCGATGCCGAAGTCGAGGAGCTTCGCCGTCCCCGACGCGTCGATGAGGATGTTACTCGGCTTGATGTCGCGATGGATGATCAGGTTCTGGTGCGCGAACTGGAGCGCGGCGCAGACGTCGCGCACCAGCTCGACGCGCGCACGCACCGAAAGCTCGCGTTCGCGCGCGTACGCCGTGATCGGCCGCCCCTCCACGTACTCCATCACGAGGTACGGCAGATCGTCGTCGGCGCCGCCGTCGAGGAGACGCACGATGTGACGGTGCTCGAGCGCCGCGAGGATCTGGCGCTCGTCGCGAAACCGCGCGACCGCCTGCGGCGAGCCGAGCGCGCGCGGCAGGATCTTGACCGCGACCTGCTTGGCGAACTGCGCGTCGTCGCGATCGGCCAGGTACACGGCGCCCATGCCGCCCTCGCCCAGCAGCTGCTTCAGCCGATACGGCCCGAGGCGCCGCCCGACCGCCGACGCGCTGGCCTCCCGCGCCACGTGGTCGGCCTCGCTGGCCACCACGTCGTGGAGGGAGATGCTGGTGTCGGCCGCGCTCGCCAGGAGCTCGACGACCTCGAGGCGCAACGCCGCGTCGCCGTCGCATGCACCGTCGAGCCAGACCTCTCGCTCTGCCGCGGGCACATCGAGCGCGCGGTTGAACACATCCTCGATCTGCTGAAAGCGCGTGCGGTCCATCGTCATGCGATCGACGCCCCTCCGAGGCTACCACCACTGCCTACTTCGAGAGATCGACGAGCCAGGTGGCAGGCACCGGCTGTCCGTCCAGCATGAGGAGCAGCTCGACCAGGTCGTTCTGCTCCCCCATCGTGAGGCCGAGCGGCACCATGCGCTCGTCCTTGACCACGCCGTCCGCGACCGCGCCGCCGCCGTCGTTGTAGAACGTCACGACGTCCCGCAGCGTCGCCAGCTGTCCGGCGTGCATGTACGGCCGCGCGCCGCCGACGTCGCGCAGGCTCTTCGTACGGAACTGGCCCTTCTGCGCGTCGATCTGCGCCAGCCCCGCCAGGCGTCCGGTCGCGCGGTCGTCGCTGAAGACGCCGTCGACGTTGAAGCGGCTGCTCAGGAGCGCAGGGACGTCCTGATAGCGCCCCAGGTCGGCGGCCGGCACACCCGGGCCCGTCTGCGGCACGCCGAGGGCATGGAACTCGTCGTCGGCGAGCATCGGCCCGCTGTGGCACTCCGCGCAGTGCGCGAGGAACGTGCGCAGGCCGCGCTTGGCCGCCGGCGTGAGCGCGTCGACATCTCCCGCCAGGTAGCGATCGAGCGGTGTGTCGCGGCTCACCAGCTGGCGCGTGTACGCGGCGAGCGCCTTGCCGTAGTTGACGAAGATGCGATCGACGATGTCGCGGTCGGCCTGCGTCATCAGCTCCCACGGGCCGTCGGCGTCGGTGGCCATCGCCTTGGGCTTGCCGCTGGCCGGGAAGCGCGCGGCGTCGGAGGCCGCCGGATCGAGCGCGGCATCGAGGGGCACCGGGAAGATCGCGTCGTACTCGGTGCGGTACTTCGCGTACAGCAGGTGTGCGATCTGGAGGCGCGTGCTGCGCATCGTGGCTCCGCCCTCGGCGACCGCGAGCGGCAGCGACCACTGCGAATCGAAGCGGCCGCCCCAGTTGCTCCACCGATAGAAGGAGGAGTTCACGAGGCCGTGCGCGTTGCGCGTGCCGCGCGCGATCCCCAGCGACACGTTGTTGGGCTCCGAGCGCTGGTCGTCCATCGCCGCGCTGCCGGCGGCATGACAGCTGGCGCACGACACCTTGCCGGTCTCGCCCACGCGGCCGAGGCCGTGGTTGGTGCCGTCGTCGCCGACGGTCAGCGCGCCCGAGTAGCTCTTGTCGTGGAACAGCATCTGCCCCAGGCGCGCGGCCGCCGGGTTGTCGGCGAAGGCGTTGGTCGTGTCGGGCGGCACGGCCGGCAGCGGCGAGAGCGTCGCCAGCAACGCGCGCTCCTCGGCGGTGTAGTCGTCGAGGCCGGCGTCGGCCTCCGGGGCGGCGTCGGGATCGGCCGCTGGCGTCTCGTCGCCACACGCGCCCAGCAGGGCCCCGACCGCGATGAACCAGGTGAAACGAGTCATGGATGTCCTCCTGGGAGCACCTGCGCGGAACGCCGGATGAATCCACCACCGATCTTTTTTCGGCGTGGGTTGTGGTTTCGACGGGACGGCTGCGCAGGTCCCAGCAAGGAGAAAGACGATGACGACCGCCAAGCTCTCGCTCACGCTCATGATCGCCCTGGCCAGCGCGTGCGCCCACCCCGGCACCGGTGTCACCCCGGCCCAGCGCGAGACAGCCCTCCGCCTGTTCGTCGAGGGTGTCAGCACCGACGAGATCGCCACGCACCTCGCCATCGAGCGCGCCGACGCGCGGGCCGTCGTCCGCGCCGAGCTGCGCGTGCTCATGCAGCGCTACCGCTACGAGCGCTGACGCAGGCGGTGCGTGCTCACAGCCAGCCCAGCCACGCGAGCGCGAGCGGCACGGCCCACAGCGCGAACGAGTAGGTCATGAAGCGCGAGACCACGCCCGGGCGATCGTCGTCGTCGTCCCGCGCGCGCTTCCAGAGCGTGGAGCGCGAGATGCGCCGGATGGGCGTCTTCACCGGCAGCGGCATGAGGTCGACGTCGGCGGCGAGGAGGCCGCCGAACCAGCGCACGACGGAGACCGCAGGCACCGAGAGCACCGACCACGCGGGCACGACGGCGAGCGCGATCGCCCACGCCGGCATGCTCGCCTGATCGCAGACCAGCACGGCAAACAGCGGCGCCCAGCAGATGCCGGGCAAGGACACGAGCGGCGCCAGCATCTCGACGCCCCGGCGGACCGGGCTCAGGATGTGAAGCACGGCGGCGGCGCCGCTGACGAGCACGATCCACGCCGCCACGGTGGCGAACGCGGACGCCGTACCCGCGAGCGGCGCGCCCGGCGCGATGAGGCCCTCGCCGTGCGCGAGGACCCACGGCGCCGCGGCCAGCGGCACCATGTACGCGATCAGGATCGACACGTACGTGGCGAGCGCGCGACGCAGGTGACCGCGCGCGATGCGGCTGTGAGCCGAGTCGCCGAGGTCGTAGCGGAGGAGGTCGCGCGCGTGCGCGCTGGCGATGATCTCGTCGACGACGACCAGCGCATGCAGCACCACCGCCGCCGCGATCAGCGCGAACGCCAGCCAGCGCAGCGTCGTCGCGCCGGTGATGACCGTGCCGAAGAGCAGGCCGACGCCGTGATAGAAGCAGCGGTCCGCGTTTCCGCGCGCCGCCAGGAGCACGCGAGACAGGAGCGGCCGCTCGTCGTGCAGGATCACGTGGCCGAGCTCGTGCGCCGCGGTCGCGTACGCTCGCCCGGTGTGCTCGCCGTGAACGTGCTCCGCGAGCACGATGGTGCGCGCGCTGGGCGCGTAGAAGCTGCTGTGTCCGCCCTCGGTGCGCTCCATCGCGACCACGGACACGCCGACCTTGTTCAGGCGCTGGAGCTGCTGCTCGAGCCACGCGGCCGCGTCGAGCGGCAACGGCGCGTCGACCAGCGGGTGGTACACGCGGTACACCGTGCCCGCGACGAGCACGAACACCGCGGGCACGAGCGTGAGCGTCCACGCCGGCCACGCGCCCAGCGCCTCGAGCGGCGCCATCACGAAGGCGGCGCCGAGCGGTCCGAGGAAGACCACCACCGCCAGCAGCGTCAGGAAACGGCCAATCAAAGGCCGTCACAAGATGAGTCCGGACCGGCGCCTGGCAACCGGCGCGTTCGTCTCGGTTTTCCAGTGCCAGTGGAGCGCTGACGTCAGTTGATCGCGGACCAGATCGCGTTGAGCTTCTTGTTCGCGCCCTTGTAGTCGCCGTCGACGAACTTGGACGTCGCGTCGGCGAACAGGTCGTCGACCTGCTTCTGCGTGCCGCCGTCGAGCGTCTTGCCCTTGGCGGCCGACGAGATGCGCGCGCTCTTGGCCTGGATGAAGTTCTTGTCGATCGGGAGCACCGACACCGTCTTGAACAGCTGGTTCGCCGCCAGGTACGCGCGGCCGTAGTCGGCGTCCTTCATCGCCTCGGTCGCTTCCTTCTCGAGCTCGCGCACGTTGCCGGGCAGATCCGAGCTGAGGATGCCGCGATCGCCCATCACGCCGCGCGCCTTCTTGAGCAGCGGCTCGACGTCGCGCTTGTCGTACTTCGAGCCCTTGGCGTCGACGGTCTGGATGATCGTCGTCGGCGTCCCGCCGGCGCCGCACGTCTCCTTCTCGCGGATGCCGAGCGCCTTCTCGCGCGCGGCGATGTCGGCCTCGCGCTGCGCGACGCGGTCTTCGCGCGTGGCGAGCGTCTTCTCGCGGCCGGCGATGCCTTGCTCGCGCACGGCGACCTGGGCCGCCGCGTCGGTGCCGCTCTGCGCCGACGCGAGGAGCGTCTTGCGCTCCTCCATCAGCTGCTCGACGATGTCGGACTCCTGCGACGACAGCGTCGCTTCCTGCGTCTTCAGCTCCTCGACCTTCTTGTCGATCTCGGCGGTGTCGCCGCCGGCCTCGAGGACCTTGGCGCGCTCGGCCGCGAGGGTGGCCTGCTGATCCTTCAGGCTCTGTCTGCTCTTGAGCAGCGCGTCGCGGCGCGCGATCAGCGCCTGGTCGTCGGCGGCCGATGCCGCCACGACCGTGCCGGTGCTCTTCTTGTCCTTGTCCTTGCAACCGCCCAGCGCGGCGACCCCCGTGAGCAGAACCACCGCCCCCGCGGTGGCCCAAAGCCAGCGTCCAACCATATGTGGTTCATTCTAACTGCCCGACCGCGCCCGGGCGCAGCGAAGGGCGGTTCAGACCTCAGAATGGACGAGGGGTCTGCCCGCGAGAACATTCGATGACCCTTCGCGGCCATTCCAATGGCCGCGAAACGATCTCCGCAGGATTCTTGATGACGCAACTGACGCATCGCGTTAGTGTTGACGCACCATGTCGGATGGCTGTCGCTCCCGTGATGCTGGCCTGTACGACCCCTCGACCGAGCACGATGCGTGCGGTGTCGGCTTTGTGGCCCACGTCAAGGGAGAGAAATCACGCGCCATCGTGGAGGACGCCCTGGAGGTGCTCCGCCGCCTCGCCCATCGCGCCGCCTGTGGCGCCGACCCCGATACGGGCGACGGCGCCGGCATCCTGCTCCAGATCCCGCACCGCTTCTTCAAGGCCGAAGGGCTTCGCCTCGGCTTCGACATGCCGCGCCGCCGCCGCTACGGCCTCGGCCAGATGTTCCTCCCGCCCGATCCGCTCCAGCGCGCGCAGTGCGAGCGCGTGCTCGAGGAGGTGATCGCCGAGGAAGGCCAGCGCGTCCTCGGCTGGCGCGACGTCCCGATCGATGCGCGCCACGTCGGCCCGACCGCGCGCGCCGTCATGCCGGTGTTTCGCCAGCTCTACGTGCGCATGAGGCGGGTTCCGCCGTCGGCGTACGAGCGCACGCTGTACGTGATTCGCAAGCTGGCCGAGAACCGGATCCGCGAGCGCAACCTCGACCCGGGCGGTTACTTCCACGTCGCCAGCTTCTCGACCGAGACCATCGTCTACAAGGGCCTGCTCCTGCCGGCGCAGCTGCCGAAGTTCTATCTCGATCTCGGCGCCGAGGACTTCGTGTCGGCGATCGCGGTGGTGCACTCGCGGTTCTCGACCAACACGTTCCCGACGTGGGATCTGGCCCAGCCGTTCCGCTTCATCGCGCACAACGGCGAGATCAACACGCTGCGCGGCAACGTCGGATGGATCGACGCGCGTCGCAGCCAGCTGAAGAGCGCCAAGTTCCACGGCGGCATCGAGCGGCTCGCCCCCATCATCGTCCCCGGCAAGAGCGACTCGGCGCAGTTCGACAACCTGCTGGAGCTGCTCAACCTGGGCGGCCGGTCGCTGCCCCACTCGATGATGATGATGATCCCCGAGGCCTGGGAGGGGAACGCGGCGATGGCGCCCGAGCGGAAGGACTTCTACCGCTACGCCTCGTCGCTGGTCGAGCCGTGGGACGGTCCGGCGGCGATCGTGTTCACCGACGGCTACCTCGTCGGCGCGACGCTCGACCGCAACGGCCTGCGCCCCGCGCGCTGGATCCAGACCGTCGACGATCGCGTGGTGCTCGCATCGGAGACCGGCGTGTTCGACGTGCCGGTCGATCGGATCGCGGCCAAGGGGCGGCTCCAGCCCGGCAAGATGTTCGTGGTCGACACGATCGAAGGTCGCATCGTCGCCGACGACGAGATCAAGCACGACGTCGCCGGCCGCTTCCCGTACGGCAAGTGGCTCGACAAGAACGTCTTCGATCTGCACGAGCTCGAGGTGTCGCCGCCGATGCCGCCCATCACGGGCGACGAGCTGACGCGCCAGCTGCGCGCGTTCGGTTACACCGACGAGGATCTGTCGATCCTCGTCGAGCCGATGGCGCGCGACGGCAAGGAGCCGGTGGGCTCGATGGGCACCGACACGCCGCTCGCGGTGCTGTCGGACCAGTCGCCGCCGCTGTTCCAGTACTTCCACCAGCTGTTCGCGCAGGTCACGAACCCGCCGATCGATCCCATCCGCGAGTCGCTGGTCATGACGCTCGAGACCAACATCGGTCCCGACGGCAACACCTTCGACGAGACGCCGGAGAGCTGTCACCAGATCCGCATGCCGGGGCCGTTCCTCGACAACGCGCAGCTGGCTCGCATCGCCAACACGAGCGAGGGCGCGTTCGAGACCCGTCGCCTGTCGATGCTCTTCCCGGCGGCGTCCGGCGAGGATGGCCTGCACGCCGCGCTCGAGCGCCTGTGCCAGGACGCGGCGCACGCGATCGACGACGGCTGTAACGTGCTCATCCTCTCCGACCGCGGCGTCGACTCGCGCCGCGTGCCGATCCCGTCCTTGCTCGCGCTCGCCGCCGTCAACCAGCACCTGGTGAAGGAAGGCATCCGCATGCAGGCCGGTCTCCTCGTCGAGACCGGCGAGGCGCGCGAGGTGCACGACTTCGCGCTCTTGATCGGCTACGGCGCGGCGGCGGTGAACCCATACCTCGCGCTCGACGCGGTGAAGTCGCTGGTCGATCGCGGCACCCTGCCCGGCACCGTCGAGGAAGCCACCGCGAAGTACCTCCACGCCTGTGAGGAGGGCCTGCTCAAGGTGATGTCCAAGATGGGCATCTCGACGGTGCAGAGCTACCGCGGCGCGCAGATCTTCGAGGCGGTCGGCCTCGCGCCCGACCTCATCAACCGTGGCTTCGGCGGGACGCCGTCGCGCATCGGCGGCGTGGGCGTGCGCGAGCTCGGTCGCGAGGCGCTCGATCGCCACGATCGCGGCTTCGGCCGCCAGGCGGTCGCGATCTCCGACGAGCTGCCGGTCGGTGGCCTGTACCAGTGGCGCCGCCGCGGTGAGCGTCACAAGTGGAACCCGGCGACGATCGCCGCGCTCCAGCACTCGGTGGCCCACGAGGACCGCACGAAGTTCGGCGAGTACGAGCAGCTGTGCGACGACGAGGACCAGGGCCTCACGACCTTGCGTGGGTTATTCGAGTTCCTGCCGCCGGCTGCGGGCAAGGTCTCGATCGACGAGGTGGAGCCGGTCACCGACATCGTGAAGCGCTTCGTCACCGGCGCCATGTCGTTCGGCTCGATCAGCGCCGAGGCGCACGAGACGCTCGCGATCGCGATGAACCAGATCGGCGGCAAGTCGAACTCCGGCGAGGGCGGCGAGGAGCCGCATCGCTTCGAGCCCGACGACAACGGCGACTGGCGGCGCAGCGCGATCAAGCAGATCGCGAGCGGCCGGTTCGGCGTCACCGCGCACTACCTGGTCAACGCCGAGGATCTGCAGATCAAGGTCGCGCAGGGCGCCAAGCCCGGCGAGGGCGGCCAGCTGCCGGGCCCGAAGGTCGACGAGCGGATCGCACGCGTCCGGTGGTCGACGCCCGGCGTCACCTTGATCTCACCGCCGCCCCATCACGACATCTATTCGATCGAGGACCTCGCGCAGCTGATCTACGACCTGACGTGCGTCAACCCGGCCGCCCGCGTCAGCGTCAAGCTGGTCAGCGAGGTCGGCGTCGGCACGATCGCCGCGGGCGTCGCCAAGGCGCGCGCCGGCTGTGTGGTGATCGCCGGCACCGAGGGCGGCACCGGCGCGGCCCCGCTGTCGAGCATCAAGCACGCCGGCCTGCCGTGGGAGCTCGGGCTCGCCGAGACGCAGCAGGTGCTGGTCGCCAACCGGCTGCGCGATCGGATCCGGGTTCAGGTCGATGGCGGGCTGCGGACGTCACGCGATGTCGTGATCGCGGCGCTGCTCGGCGCCGAGGAGTTCGGGATGGCG
>DATLEB010000168.1:0-6747 GCA_035525615.1 Kofleriaceae bacterium
ATCGCGCTCAGGCCGGCCTCGTTGGCAGCGGCGAGCATCGTGCCGACCCCGCAGAACGGATCGACCACGGTGCGACACGCCGTGTGCTCGGCGACGAAGCGGGCGACGGCGCGGCATACGTCGGCGCCCATCGCCCGCGACCATGGCATGGCGCCGAGCCCGGGCAGAACATCGGGTGTGGCGCGACCCGGGGCGAGCCGCAGCCCGCGCGAACAGGCCAGCAGGTGCGCATATGCAGGCCGCCCGAAGGTGGTGGTGCCCGGCGCCACGCGGCAGGCGATCTTGTGCCACAGGAGGGCACTGCCGGCGTCGTCGGCGCCGAGGTGGATCAGATGGCTCTTGTCGATCCAGCGGCCGTCGTGCTTCACGTCGGTCTGGAAGAAGACGGCCACCGCGTCGTCGGCGACCGCGCGGCACGCCAGCGCCACCGTATCGACGAACCAGCGTTTCCAGCCGTCGACGCCGAGCGCCGGCACCTCCGAATGATCGGGAAGCGACGTCACGATGGCGTGATCGGGTGGCAGGCGCGCAGCGAGGAACGCGACGCCATCGCTCTGGTGGACCGTGCGTGAGGGCAGGACCCGAGTTTATCGGCAGGTGCCCCGGCGTGGCAGTTGCGCGGCGGCGCCAACCGTGGCACTCCCGGTGGGAGGCCTGAGGGGCCTGGAGGGGACGATGCGCACTCGTTTCAGCATAGCTTCGTGCACGTTCGTTCTGGTCGCCGCCGCCACCGCGGCCGCCGTCTCGGCGCAGCCGGCCAGGAAGCCGCCGCCGAAGATCGTGAAGGATCCGCCGCCGGCGCCGCTGGTGGGGCTCACGCAGCTCGGCGCCTTCGCGCCCGAGCGCGGCTTCCTCGACGACGTGGTCACCACCGACGGCTCGCGCCTCGGCGTCGTGGTCACCGACAGCGATCAGCTGGTGGAGATCCAGGTGCTCGGCATGGCCGACGCCGGCGAGGTCGCCCACGTCGACGTCCACACCGTCGCCCCGTCGGTGCGCCGCTTCTACATCCTCGGCGACAAGCTGTTCGTCGTGCCGGAGCTGGCCGACGGCGCCGCCGCGGGCTCGCCGGTGACGCCGGTGCTCCTCGGCTTCGACGGTCAGCCGGTGAAGGGCGGACCGCGGCTGCGCGCGGCAACCGACGTCTTCATCCGTCCGTTCGCCGGACAGCCGGCGATCATCGCGTACACGCGCGACCCCGGGTACCGGAAGGGTCTGCTGCACCAGGTCGAGGCGTTCGATCTGGCGAAGGGCAAGAAGCTCGGCAAGAAGACCGGGCGCATCATCGTCGGCAAGGACGCGCGCGACGGCAAGCTCGACTTCAAGCCACACTATTTCCTCGACGACATGACGGTCGCGGTCGGCACGCGCGGCGGCGTGTGGCGCAAGAAGGAAGACCAGCGCTCGCCCGACACCGCGGCGGCGTGGGACCTGCTGACGTCGACGTGGCTGAAGGACGAGCCCATCACCGATCCGATGGGCCGCGCCCGCACGCTCGAGGTGATGTCGGCCAACCCGCACCGTCTGTTCGCGCGCATGAAGGAAGACAACTCGGCGATCGAGGTGTGGCAGGACGGCGTGGCGCGCGAGGTCACGATCGATCAGCCGCTCGAGCTGTACGTGGCGGCGTCGCTCGCCTACGCGGTGCGCGGCGACAAGCTGTGGATGTCGCTGCAGGTCGATCCGGTGAACGCGCCGGCGGTGAAGCGCAAGAAGGCCGACCCCGAGTACCTCGATCTGTTCGAGGTCGACGGCGGCAAGGCCGTGCGCAAGGCGCGCATCTTCGCGCCCAAGAAGAAGCTGCGCTGGGGCTGGGTCGGCGAGACGCTCTGGGTGATGGAGAAGAACGTCGGCTTCGACCGCGGCAGCAAGCTGATCACGCTCTACAAGCCGTCCTGACGCCTGGGCGGGGGCGGAATCTCGGGGACGCCGGCGTCGCTGTCGTCGGTGAGCTTCACGAGCGTGCCGTGGACGATGCCGCTCGTCACCGGGACGAAGCGATAGCGGGCGAGCGCGTGGCCGGCCATGACGAACGTGAACTCGTGCGTCTGGCCGTCGAGCGGGCCCTCCCACAGCACGGGGGTCGGGCCGAGGCGGACGCCGTCGACCGCGGCGGTGGCGCCGATCGGCGTCGAGCGGAGCAGCAGCTGACCGGGCTTGCGATCGCGGGCGGCGATGCGCGCGCCCTGCCGCGTGGCGGGCGGTTCGTCGAGGTGGAACTCCGTCGCCGGATCGAAGCTGGGCTGCGCCGTGACGTCGGCGTCGGGCGGCGTCGATGGCGGGGTCGGCGTGGGCGTCGGCGTCGGCGTCGGCGCGACTGCGGCGTCGGCGGCGACCGGCGTGAGCGCTGCGTTCGACGCGGCGCCGCGGTCGCTCTTCTCACCCGAGCAGGCGAGAAGCGCGACGGCGGGCGCGAGCGCGAGCGCGGGACGGAGCATCGACTCCGTCCATACCACGCCCGGCGCGCTCAGCGCGTGCGGTGGTCGACCTTGGTGCGCTGCGCCGACGAGAGCAGCTTGCGCGTCTTGATGAGCGACTGGAGGCGCGCCTTGCGCACCGTGCTCTCCTGGCGCGAGATCTCGTCGACCAGGCGGTTGATCTCGGCGTCGCTGGTGTCGTCGTTCTCGAGCTCGCCATGGAGCTCGCGCGAGAGCCGGTCGATCTCGCCGACGGCCGGCTGAACGGCGGCCTGCTCGGCGCGGTGGATGCGCTTGAGCTCGCTGCGCTGCTGCGACGACAGCTGGAGATCGTCGATGTCGACGTCGAGCACGAAGTCCGAGTCGTCGAGGCCGCCGATCACCGGGTTCGCGGACGGCGACGGCGGGTGCGGCATGCGGCCCATGCGGCCGGGGACGGGAACGCCGGGGCCCGGGCCGGTGCCCTGCCACGGATCGAAGCCCGCGCCGTTGTCGTCGTCATCATCATCATCATCGTCGTCGTCACCGTCATCGTCGTCGTCATCATCGCCGTCGTAGTCGTAATCGAAGTCCTTGCCCTTGAAGTCGAACTTGCCGTCCTTGATGGCCTTCTCGACATCCTTCTCGATGTCGCGGCCGAGCTCCTCGCCCCACTTCTCCATCTCGCGGCCGAACTCGTCCATGTCGCCCGCCATCTCGATCAGATCGTCCAGGTCGGCGTTGCGGAGCTTGGTCAGCTTCAGCTTGATCTTGGCCTTCATCGGGCCGGGGATCTGCGGGTTGCTGTCGATCTCGGCGAGCGCGCGATCGATGTCGGCGCGGGCGCGCTGGAGCTCCTGCTCGACCTGCGCACGCACGTCGGGCGGGAGATGCACGTGCACGCCGTGTGGCGGCTGCGGCGGGCGGGGCGGACGCGGTGCGCGCGGCGGGCGCGGCGGACGCGGGGCCGACGGCGGCGTGGGCGGCGTGGGCGGCGTGGGCTGCGCGGCGATGGGAGCCGACACCACGAGCGTGGTGACGAGGGCGAGGCCGAGGTTACGGACGACTGAGCGAAGGCGGATCATGGCTCTCCTCCGAGCCGGAGTACGGCGCGGTAGTTCGTGAGGGGGGATTCGATGTCGGCCCAGTTGGTGGTGGGCGTGATGGCGCGATACATGCCGGCACCGTCGACGAGCTCGCGCAGCTCGTCATCGGTGATCTCCTCGCCGGTGTCGTCGGCGGGCGGCGGGTTTCCGGTGTACGCGCCGGGCAGCGCGTTCCTGGCGGTGGTGTCGGGCTGGTGCTTGTCGTCGGCGCGGCTGCTCATCACGATGAGCGCGGCGGCGGCGGCGGCGACGCACGTGGCGAGCCCGAACCCGACGACGCGCTGGCGTCGGCGAGCCTCGAGGCGCTCCCGTGCGCCGGCGATCATGCGGGACGTGAAGCCGGGGCCGGCTTCGGTGGCGGTGGCGACGTTGGTGAGCAGCCGCGCCGTGGACGTGAGCTTCTGGCAGCCCGCGCACGTCGCGACGTGGTCCCGGTCGCCGTCGGACAGGGGCTCGCCCGAGATGAGCGAGTCGGCGATCTGGGTACAGCGCTTCATCGGTGTTCCTCCATCAGATCGCGCAGGCGCGCGAGGCCGCGAACGAGGTGAGTCTTCGCGGTGGCGAGCTCGACGCCGAGCGTGGCGGCGACCTCGGGGACGGGCATGTCGTGGCCGTAGCGCAGGACCAGCGCGGCGCGCTGCTTGGCGGGGAGCACGTCGAGGTGCTGCAGCATGGCCACGATCTCCTGGCGCTCGCTGATGGTGACGGCGGCCGTGGGCGCGCGCGTACCGTGGAGCGGGGGGCCTTCGCCGTCGTCGGCGGCGGAGGCGGCGTTGCTGCCGGCGTTCTCGTCGACCTCGGCCTCGCCTTCGGATGACGAGCCGCCGCGATCGAACCAGCGCCCGAACACGGCCCGCTTGAGGCGGCGCCGGCGCAGCGTGCGCAGGCACGTGGTGGCCACGATGCGGAGGAACCACGCGGGCGCGGCGGCGGGGTCGCGCAGGTCGTCGAGGCGCTCGCACGCGCGCGCCAGCGCTTCCTGCACGGCCTCTTCCGCTTCGGCGCGGGTGCCGAGCATGTCGTAGGCGATCGCGTAACCCTTGCGCGCCGGTCCGGCGGCAAGCTCGGACAGCATGCGTCCGCGGGCATCGGCGCCCGCGATCGTCAGCGATGCTTCGCGTGACAAGGTGATTGGTCCCTGCGCGTACACTCTATGGGCAAGGAGCCCTCGGGGACACGCGCGGTTGACACCTGACGTGCGCGGGCGCGCGATGGCGCAATTGGTTTAGCCAATCAGGTGCCACCCACCTGCATGGGCGGACGCAACGTCGCGGGATCGCTGGTGAGGTGGGGGTGAGGTCGTGCCCAGGCGGGTGGGTGCGCCACTCCGCGCCATTCAGGTCGGCTGACGTGACCGCCGCCGCCGGATGCGCGTGCGTACGCGCCGCCACGTCCGCCGGGCCGCGATCTCGAGTCGATCCATGCGCTCGGCGAGCCATCGTGACTCGCCGGCCAGGAGCGCCACACCGAACAGCATCACCAGCAACCCCGGTCCCGGCACGAACAACAGGAAGATGCCGCCCGCGATCAGCAGAGCGCCGATCGCGACCCGCGCGATGCGCCCCGCGAGCCCCTTCCGCTGCGCGCGCCGGTGATGATTGGAAAATCGCTCGCCCGCCTCGTCCTCCTTGAAGCTCTTCCACTCGTGCTTTGCGCTCTCGAGCATGGCTTCCACAAAAGCAAACGGCGGACCGGTCGGCCGGATGCCGGCCATGCTCGTCCGACAATCGGACGCTCTCGTCCGGGTCTCGGACGCGGATCACGAGCGGTCGCGAAGTTACGCGTGGCACGTCCCGTGCTGAGCGTTCGCGGCGATGCTGACTCGACTGTATTCGGCGACGTTGTGCGGCGTGAACGCGATCCCGATCGACATCGAGGTCGATGTCGCGGGCGGAGCCCTCCCGACGTATCACGTGGTCGGGATGCCGGCGCAGAGCGTGCGTGAAGGCGGCGTCCGCATCCGCGCCGCGCTCGAAGCGGGCGGTCAGGACTTCCCGCTCAAGAAGATCACCGTGAACCTCGCCCCGGCGGATCTGCCGAAGATCGGCACGGCGTTCGACCTGCCGATCGCGGTGGGCGTCCTCGTGGCGGAGGAGCTGCTCGAGCTCGGCGCGTTCGAGGACTACCTCTTCATGGGCGAGCTCGGCCTCGACGGCGCGATCCGCGGGGTGCGCGGTGCGCTCGCGGCGGCGATGCTCGCCAGGGAACAAGGACGCCGGGGCATCGTCCTGCCGCACGTCTCCGCCGGCGAGGCCGCGGTCGTCGAGGGCATCGACGTCTTCGCGGCGTCGCACCTCTCCGAGGTCATCAACGCGCTCGCCGGCATGGCGCCGATGCGCCCGGGCAAGGTGCGCACCGCGCGCGCCTCCGATCACGTCGGCCTCGACTTCGCCGACGTGCGCGGGCAGCCGGTCCCGCGACTCGCCACCGAGGTCGCCGTCGCCGGCGGGCACAACATCCTGCTCGTGGGCCCGCCCGGCATCGGCAAGTCGATGCTGGCGCGTCGCGTACCGACCATCCTTCCGCCGCTGTCGAGCGAGGAGGCCATCGAGATCACCAAGGTGTACTCGGCCGCGGGGCTGTCCGAAGGCCTGGCCAGCGAACGGCCGTTCCGCGCACCACACCACACGATCTCGGTGAATGCCTTGCTCGGCGGCGGCCCTTTACCGCGCCCCGGCGAGATCACGCTCGCGCACAACGGCGTCCTTTTCCTCGACGAGCTCCCCGAGTTCCAGCGCAACGCGCTCGAGGCGCTCCGTCAGCCGCTCGAGGATCGCGAGGTCATGATCAGCCGCGTCAGCTCGACCGTCCGCATGCCCGCGAGCTTCCTGCTCGTCGCATCCGCCAACCCGTGCCCCTGCGGCTGGGCCGGCGCCGAGGCTCGCCAGTGCGTGTGCACCGGCGGCATCGTCGACCGCTACCGCAACCGGCTGAGCGGGCCACTGCTCGATCGCATCGACATCCACGTGAACGTCAAGCCGGTGAGCCTCGCGCAGCTACGCACGCTGGAGCAAGGCGAGAGCTCCCAGAAGGTCCGCGCCCGCATCGTCGAAGCCCGCGCGCGCCAGCTCGCGCGCCTCGCTCCTCATGGCTGCCGCACCAACGCGGAGATGACGCCCGCCGTCACGCGCGCGACCTGCATCCTCACATCCGCAGCCGAGACCACCCTCGCCACCATCGTCGAGCGTCACGACGGCCTGAGCGCGCGGGCCATCGACCGCATCATCAAGGTGGCCCGCACCGCC